>NZ_KB899445.1 GCF_000378205.1 Sediminispirochaeta bajacaliforniensis DSM 16054
CACCATCTGCATTCAGCGCTCGGATACATCACCCCCAATGAGAAAAGAACCGGCAAGGATTCCGAGCTGTTCAAGCGGAGAAACGCCACGATGGAAGCTGCTCGAAACTCTCATGCTGAACGATGGGGAAAGCGATCCGTCAGGAAGTGGACGCCATCTAATGTGGTGGTTCTGAATCCTGGTAAAAACTATGAAGGACAATCCTCTACCGAAGGTAAAAAATCTTCACAAAATATTTCAAAGAGCGCGTAATCTATGTTGACATAAAGCGATGGCAATGATTTTCTTTAGAAGGCGTAAGGTATGGGCATAAAAAAGAGGCAGGAAGCGAATAAAAAAGTGTTTACAGCGATCGATGGGTCCTGTAAGAGGCAGGTGTTTTAGCTCTTTCCAGCTTGCATTCGATATTCCGGATAAGGCTTGTTTTACTGCTGTCGAAAAGGCAGAAAGCTGCTTTGTACCGATTTTTCCCAAGCCGAAGCTGAAGGTATCGATCTTAAATCGCAGAAGCCAGGGAGAGAATGAATGGTCGGTAGTGATGGTGTGGACAAAGGTATCCAGCTTATCAAAGGCGGAAAACAGTTCAAATCGCCGAGCATCTTTCTGGTTTGAGGCCTGGGCTGCATTAGCATACGAGTAATAATAGTTCACGACGGGCTCGGAACAGAAGGATATCCGCTCGGCAAGCAGCAGGCTTTTCCAACTGAAAAGGATATCCTCATGCAGCATGGTCCGGGGAAATAGGATGCTGTGTGCAAGAAGAAAAGCTCGTGTGTAGACTTTGTTCCAGGGGAAGGCGGGAAGTGCGAGGAGGCATTGAGTATCTTTTATGTTGTGGTACGAGGAGTTATCGACTTTAGCGGTTTGTGCGAGGTAGTTCCATACTTTTTGTTCATATGCATTGACAGATCGGTAGAAAGGGGCATGTTCAGAGGTAATCAGGTTATACCGGAAAACAGTAACTTCGGCATGGCTTTTCTCGATGTAGCCGGCCATACGCTCCAGGGCGTTTGAAGAGGCATAGCAATCGTCGCTATCGAGAAAATGGATAAACGTACCAGAGGCAAGTTCAATACCCTTATTTCTGGCACAACCGGCACCAAGATTTTTCTGCAGACGATGAACGCGAAAACGGGTATCCCGCATAGAAACATCATAAAGCATATCCCATGAAGCATCTGTAGAAGAATCATCAACGAAAATTGCTTCAAAGGATGTGAGGGTTTGATCCTGTAAGGAAGTGAATAAGCGGGGTAAGGAATGAGCGGAATTGTGAACAGGGATGATTACGGAAAGGAGAGGAACCTGTTGCATACGATCATAGTGAAAAGAGGCTTTTATGCATTTTCACTACAATTTTTTTCACATCAACATCATCAGATCCATGCCGTAGCTGAGGCATATGAACATCCGACGGCAAGAACAAGATAAATGATCCGGGGAAAAGCTGATAAAAGCTTCTTGAAACTTCTGGCGTATGAAATAATACTACATCTCTCTCTTTATTATATTCTGTCGCTGCCGACATGCAAGAAATATCTTGATACTCAAAGCCCTCATATCCAATAAGGGGTGATTGGATATCAATATATTCTTTGTGTGCTTCAAATTTTGCTTCGCTACGATCTTTCAAACGATACGACATCACCTTTGCATACATACGCGTATCAAGAATGTCATATCGTCCCTCATCAAGATTAACCTCTTTCGCATGAGCTATAAACCTTAGGGCATCAATGAGATTCGTATTTGAAAGATAGTCAACGGCATTTTCAATAGCATCAATAACCATAATAAGACTCCATTATTATCCCTACTTCACAGAATACTCGGACTTGCCAATTATCATATCGATAATGGTCGTCAGCCAAATCATGTGTATACATTCAATGATATTATATGAACGACTATTCACAAGAAAGTTCAAGTCACCTAATTGGTTTAAAGGGTTGTTAGATGAAAAGCCGGAGAAAGTAATAATATTCATACCTATCGACCTTGCATAATTTGCAGCATTAATAATGTTCTTTGAAGTTCCACTGGAACTTATTAAGATTGCGGTATCACCCTGTGTAGCATACGATTCCAACGCTTTTGCAACCCAGTCTTCATACCCATAATCATTTGCGTATGCGGTAATCAAGCTCGCTTCGTTAAAGCTAAAGGTCTTTATCTTGGCTTGCTTTGTGAAGTCTAATGCACAATGGCCGGCAATAGCGGCACTAGCACCATTGCCCTGAATAAATGAAGTTCCACCTTTTCTTGATGAATCGACAAGTAGCGTTTTTGCCGCCATCAACCTTTCGAACAGTGAATCATCGAATAAAAGATCTTCATACTGCTTATAATATGATTTCAAAAAATCAACCATTTTTCCCTTCCCTGTATATTTCATCAATGAGCGTCATAATATGTAAAGCATCATCAGAATTTCCATTCTCGATTGGTGTATTATTTTCTATCGCCTTAAAGAAATGATCGACCTCATTTCGCCAGGACTGGTTTGTCTGAAAAGTAATCTTTTCTTCATCCTCCCATGTCGCAGCTGGTGCTGTAGTTCTATTCTTAGCAATCGATAAAACTTCGTCACCATACGTCCCACTAGAAGTCTTTAGGCCATTTAAAACAAGATACCCTTTTTCCATAAAGACTTCTAATGCAAAAAGGTGTCTCCACTGGGTCATGGTAGAATGAAGAGAAGCAACTAATCCGCTCTTAGAATTCTTTAATAGAACAAAAGCATTATCTTCTACATCACATTTCCAATACTGGTTTGTAATAAACGCTTTTACCTGATCAAAATCACCAGCAAGATGAAGAAAGAGATCAAGCATATGGATACCTTGATCAAGCAAAATTCCGCCACCAGCGAATTCTTTCTTACTCCTCCAGGTTTGGAAGAAAGAAGTATCCACACTTTTACCGTAACGGCCTCGTATCCAAATAATTTTCCCAAAGTCACCGCTATCGACTAGATATTTGATTTGCTTTACACTGCTATGGTGACGATGGTTAAAGCCGTACATTAATTTCTTGCCAGATTTTCTTTCAGCATCCTTTATTTCAAGAACTTCATCATGATTAAATGCCGGAGGCTTCTCACAAAAAGTATGCTTTCCCGCCTGAAGTGATTCAATGGTAAGCTGTTTATTTAAATAGTTAGGTGTGCATATAAACACGGTATCAACAGCGTCATTCATGATCACTTCTTTCGGAGAGGAAACCACAGGAAAGCAAGAGGGTATTCTCTGGGAATCAACATCATATACAGCAGTAATATCAACATTTCCAATACTCTTTGCTGTTTGGGCTCTAATCTCACCCATTCTACCAAATCCAACAATGCCGATCCTATGCTTCATTTTCTTTCTCCTTCAAACCTTTTTACTATTCGAAAAAATGTTTTGGTAGTTAACTCTTTCAAATAATTCCAATTTACCACCAATTGTGGCATTATAAATCTTTCGTCCATTATTCTCGTATACAGCATTTGCTTTTGCTAAAGATATTAGCTGTTTCTCCATTTGTGGTAGAATCCACTTTTTACCTTTTCCAAAATAATTATTATCAAAATGGTTTGCATCATGTTCTGTTGAAACGACAACGTTCCCTTTAATTATTGAAGACTTTGGAATCGTGTAGTCAAAATCAACGCCAATCAGATATACCTCTTTAAAACCTAAATAATAAGCAAGCTGTAAGCATATATACGTTACAGTTTGTCCCTGATAAAGGACCTTACTACAGTCATCGGAAAACAACGCAACCGCATATAGAGGATGCCATGGCATGTAAAAACTCATATCAGAATAAAAGTAGTAATTTGAGAGGGCTTCCTTTAGAAGTGGTTTGAAATATGTTGGAAAGAATCGATATTCACAATCATATGTATCAATTTTTTCTTTATTTGCATCTATAACATGTTGTGCTTCGCAAACATAAAAGGTCGGTCGAAAACCATTCCTTTCTGTCATGTAAAATATATTGTTTACTCCAAAGCTAAATTCATGTTTTAGGAAAGAAAGGTCCGTATTATTTAGCGATGGACCATTTCCAATAATAAAACAGCGTTTATCATGGAATTTATTCTTCAAGTTTCCCAGTTTTGAAGATTCTTCAACTGACAAGGGTTTATGATAGCGACCTAAAACAGCAGAGATAGTTAAAAATTCATTAAAGCTTGCCATTACATCACTTTGTGTCACATGTTTATTAGATAGATCTGTTTCATAGATAATATCCTCCTTTTGAAGGAGGATATCCTGAGTGATATTATTGAAATGCACAAGCATTCTTTTAGAAAAAATCTGCAATACCGATTCTACAAAATTTTTAAAGACCTTTTTAAGTCTATTCCCAATAGTATTCCTCAAAGCGTAATTACACCTACATCCTATTTATCTAAAGTGAAGCCATTATCTCTTTTAAATCCCTCGCGGCTCCCTCTAAAAATTCGTTGCATGTACTGGCAACATGGGGGGTCATAAAAAAACGATCAGGATAATACTCTAACAGCTTTCCTTTATAAGGCTCCTCCCAATAGACATCAAAAGCAGCTTTTATTCTATCCTGCCGTATCTCATCATATAAGTCATCTTCACTAACAATAGGACCTCTTGCCGTATTGATCAAAATAGCCCCATTTTTCATATATGAGAGTTTTTGTTTGTCAAAATATCCTTTATTATCTAAAGAATTGGGAATATGTAAAGTAATGCAATCTGCTTGTGAAAGCAGGGGATACAATTCATCTTCAGAGTTTCGGCAAGCATCAAAAGTTAATATCTGAAGCAGCATATCCAATTTCTTTGCCACCTTGCTTCCTATTTTTCCCATACCAATGATAAGTAGCTTTTTGTTTCTCAAGGCGATCCTGCCATACTTTTCCCACGGATCTATCGTTCCTACCTCGGAATAAAGCATCTTCAAAATTAGGTAACAAGTAAAATTGGCGGTCTCTTCGAAAATATAATCGGCGACTTTAGAAGAAGGAAGGCAAATCTTAATACCTCTTTGCTTGGCCTTTTCAAAGGGTAAATTATCTTTACTGATTCCCGCTCTAAAGATTGCTTTTAATTTAGGAAATTCATCAGGATCAATCGTTTTACTTCCCAACAAAGCAATATCAGCCTCTTTTTTATCCGAAGTAAAAATTGAGGAATCTATATAGGCATCTAATGTTTTTGTATTTTTCCAAATCTTTATCATCTCGATATCCTTTTTGTCCAAAACACAGATATGATATTAGTCTAAATGTTTGTATAAAGCCTTAGCTATTTGAAAATCCTTTTCTGTTTTAATAATAATTCCTTCTTCACGATCAAGAGGAAAAAATCCACAAGTTCCGCTATACGTAGCACATCCTCCTGCATTGTAAGCCTCCAAAAAGGTCTCTCGTCTCCAGCCTGTAATGCTCCAGGTGATTCTTTGTATTGGAGTCAGCTCCTGTGAATTCGTTTTTGTGCTGAATGAAAAATTCAAAGGCTTATCATTCATAGCGCATTCTATTTGTTCGTTTACCACACTAAAGAATGAATCATACCCCCCTTCAATCATAGCATTCAAAAACCGTTCGATCGTTTCTTTTCGAAGCAAAGGGGCTATGCTATGTACTTGCAACAGGATATCACAATTGTGCCCTCGCAAGAAATCAAAGACAAAATCTTCACTGGTAGCTGTATTATTAGCTAATTCAGATGGTCTTTTATAGAAATTTACATCTTCTTGCTTTGCTATTTCTCCAAAGGTATCATGTTCCGAATTCACCCAAACTTCATTTACCTTTGGCAAGCTTTTACTTTTCCGTATGGCGTGTGTGATAATAGGTATACCATCAATTTCTCTAAGATTTTTCTGTTTTAATCGCTGACTACCCATACGAGCAGGTATCATGGCAATTACTTTCATAATAACGTCTCCTTACAATAAAATATCAGGGAAGTAAATCTTTTGCCTTAATTATTCCATTGGTAGCTATTGCTGTTACAAAGTTCTCCCTTTTCCCAGGGATACAAAGTATATCGCCTCCCGCAGCTTTAACAAGTGCCAAACCAGCTGCTACATCCCATATACGGATATCTTCCTCTATATAGGCATCAAATCGACCGGAAGCAACCCATGCTAAAGATAAAGCTGCACTACCAACTAACCTTATTTTTTTCCATTGTTGGACCAATAGTATAAAACTATATAAAGATTCCCTTTCATAATTTCTCCAGGAAGGAAATCCGGTGCTCAATATACCGGTATTAATTTTTTCCGTATTACTCACAGATATTTCGGCATTGTTTTTCCATACACCAGCTGTCAAACCCAATTCATTTTCCAGAACACCTATATACATTTCGTCATGATTAATATCATAAATCATTCCTAAAACAGGTTGTTGTTTACGCCATAAGGCAATAGAAATACACGATAATGGTATATCTCTGGAATAGTTAAGTGTACCGTCAAGAGGATCTAAAATCCAAAAACACTGATCGTAATTTAGATAATTCGTTTTTATGTCATTTTCTTCAGATAACACCGGATAAGGAAAACTATTTTTTAAGAATGAAGCAATTCTATCATTAATATACTTATCAGTACTTAATGAAATATCTTTTTTTTCTGCTGAAAGTATCTTTCTTTTTTCTTTCTTTATTTCTGCAACTACTGAATGGATTAATTCTTTAATCTGATTTATCATCATAGAATCCTCATAAGATAATCTCTTCCTATAGAGATATATCTGCTTTAAATACATCTTTTGTAAAGATATCTTGCTCTGCACTTATAGTCAATGCTCTCAACTGTCCACAGATTTTGCTGAGAACCAGAAAATCAAAGGCTTTTAGCATTATATTGCTCCATAAATTCACAAGAAATTGGTCAGCATATTACAATTACGACACATTTTCAAACGGTGTATCTTATTTGCTTGAAACAGCGAAGAACTTCTTGAAATTACTCACCTTCTCTTATTTGCTAGCCAGTGTGTTTATTTATGTTTCCAACAATCATCTCAGTATCAACATCAAAACAGCCCCACTCGATTCGCACACATAATACATGAATAATTACAGGCATTTGTAAACTCAATCATTGCGGTTTCTGCGGGTAATTCAACAATTTCTTTACTATACATTTTTAACATGGTAGTCCTCCATTATAATTGTGAATTCATAAACCACTGGCTATACTGTTGAGACTCAGTTCAACTTTCCATTGAGAAGGCGGTAGCAGCCGCTGTTTCCTCCGTCAGCGGGGAGGGTGACACTTTGGCTCCCCACAGGGCTTCTGTGATGTCTTCTACTCTCCGCACAGAAACTCCCGCTAAATACATTTCCACCATCGCTTCTTCTACGGAAATCTTCCGGCGCTTATACCGTTCAATGATCGCCGTTTCGAAAGTGACCTTCTTCAGCTTTGGCATCTGAAGGGTAACTTCCCCCCCTGTGTCAACAGCTTTCGGTCATAATGGCCGGCCCGATACCCTTTGCGCTCAGCTCTTCTTTCGTGTTTCTGGGCATTGACCAATTGCTCAGCTTCAGCTTCCAACATAGCATTCAAGGCTTCTTCGACAGTTCCCCGTACAAATTCCCCCAAATGGTTTTTGACTTCTTCCTCATTTATCTCGATAATCTTACTGTTCATATAGTCCTCTTTCTGACTTGGTTTTGGTCGTACTTAATCAATCGTCAGATTGAGGACTTTCTTTTTATCAAAATTAGAATTTGCGCAAGATATTGTACGTCATCTATTTACTTGAAGTCCTATGAATCAGTGCGAGAACTGAAAACCGGACTTACCCGGTACTTTCAATTCTACAACAGCCGAAGATTTCATCAGGGCCTGGATTATAGGACTCCGGAAGAGATGTATATATCATTCCATGAAAAGGAGCTTAAAGCTGCTGCATAGTCAGATTATACCGGTAGGTTCCACCTTAAATAGTTTACAAAACTGTTTGACAAACGGGCTCAGCATATTCCGCTCGATCATCAAGATGCGACCACAGCGCCGTAAGCTTCTACTTCAATGCCGTTTCTTCGAACAAAATGGATCCGCATTCAGCCTGGTTTCGACTTCAACCAATCTAAAGATTTCTGGAGAAATTTTAAATGGCTCAGCTATGGTATTTTCATATCGATGAACGTTCACATTGTGTCTATCTTGATATAACATTTTGCACAAAATTACTTTCTGATCGTGGAAACGATATTTTTATAGATAAATCATAGGGTCTCTTTTTTAACACGTTAAAAAGCCTCATTATTTCTATAGAACAAGATTAAGCCAACAACTGAGGACCTATGCGAAAACATCCATTTTGAAAACACAAGAAGCAAAAATCTAGATCTTATTTTTCAGCTTGGACATCTGTCTCCATGAAGCAGCAAATTTTTCGGTTTAAATAATTCCCATTTAAAATTGGAAATATATAAACTGACTAGCTTCATACCCGGAACCATAAAATCCAAAAATAATGAGCGAAAAAATAGCCACATAATAAATAATCCACCTGAATAATAGATTTTGCCTGTCTATAGTAACCCTGATAGATTTATTACACTCATGCATTATGTCAACCAAAAATAAAATTATAATCGATGGTATTAAAACTAAAATTTCTTTAGAGTCTATACCCATTTTAAAAAGTGAACCATCAAAAAAAATCCAAGGATTAAATGTTGAAAACATACTCTTTATCATTTGAACTGCTATTGTAGTATTTCTAGCTCTGAAGAATATCCAGGCAAGATCCGTAAGAATAAACGTAATTATACATTGAAAAACTCTATAAGAACCACACCCTGTGTTAATCCGCATTATTTGTATCATTTTTTTCTTAAACGGCTTAACCGTCGACCCAATTATCTGGAAAGCACCATGTAAAGCTCCCCACACAACAAAGTGCCAACTAGCTCCGTGCCATAGTCCACTGATGACAAAAGTAATAAATGTATTCATATACGTACGGATCTTCCCTTTACGATTACCGCCAAGAGGAATATATAAATAATCCCGAAACCAAGTTGAAAGAGATATATGCCATCTGTGCCAAAAATCTCTGATTGATGTTGCAAAATACGGCTGATGGAAGTTATCCATCAGTCGAAATCCCATAACCTGAGCAGCACCAATTGCAACGGTCGAATAACCGGCAAAGTCACAATATATCTGAACGGCAAAGAGCAAAACGGCAATACCAATTTCAAATCCGGCGTATTGTTGATGATGGTTAAATACTTGATTTACCAGTATTGCAGCACGATCTGCAATGACCATTTTTAAAAAAAGTCCCCAGAGCATTAAAAGCAAACCATTTTTAACACGTTCAGAATCAAATGTGTGTATTTCGTGTATTTGTTTTAAAAGGTTTTTTGAACGCTCAATCGGACCGGCAACGAGCTGGGGAAAGAATGAAACAAATAATGCATATTTAGCAATATTTCTCTCTGGCTTTATTTCGCCACGATAAACATCCATAGTATAGCTAAGTGCCTGAAAAGTATAGAATGAGATTCCGACTGGTAATACTATGTCAATTTGTGGTGAAACAACAGAAATATTTATCAAATTTAATACACGGATTATTGAATTGAACGTAAAATTGAAATATTTAAAGAATCCGAGAATTGACAAATTCAGGATGAAACTCAAAGCCACACATGCGCGTTTTACTTTCCGTGCCTTTTTGGCGTTGGTAATTTCTCCTGCTTTGGATATTAGAAGGCCACTGAAAAATGTAATTATTGTTGACGTAACAATCAATAAAGCATACTTCGGATTCCATGACATATAAAAGAAGTAACTTGCACCAAGCAACCATAAGTAACGATATTTATGCGGTATTAGAAAATATAATAATGTTACAACTGGAAAGAATATTAAGAACTGTATTGAGTTAAATAGCATTTATTGTTCCCCACCTCTTTAATCAGTCTACATTTGCCTATTCATTGAGAATTACCCACCATCGCTAATATAGCATTTGAAACTTTTATACTAATACCAGTAGCTGATTTTGGTATGCCAGTATAAATAATAAACTGATACTCTGGGCCATCATTTGGAGGAACAGTAAAAAACCACGTTCCACTACTGCCCGGTTTGAAATCTTCCCGATAACAAATAACTTTATTTGTATTGTCAAAGATGATTACCGAAACATACTCTGTAGTACCTTCTATTACTTCTATATTTGAAAAGGAAAACTTGTAAAATCCACCATGTTGCAGGTCAGTATAAAGTCTCATGTTATTATTCTTATTGGTATCGCTTTTTTTTATAATAAAGCTTGAAGGGTCATACTTACTTTTTCCGGGAAGTAGGTTTTCATTGTTAAAAAGAACTTCAGTCCATTTTGTAGCAACTCTACCTAATTCCAATTTAGCTTGGGAGATAGATAGACTGTTATCCATAGTATTACCCATGATACCTGCATAAATTATAAGTTCATACAATCCGGACTTTTCCGGTACTGAAAAGGTATACTGAACATTTCCTCCAGTCTTAAGCAATACTTTATCATATATCCGACGGTTATTCTTATCATATAGCAACATTGTCACATCAGATAAATTCCCGTATAGGATACTCAGTGCCTTGGCACTAAATGTATATGTTTTTCCGGCCTCAAGTGCATCAGATAAGATAATATAGTTATTGCCAGTATTTTTGGGTAATATGCGAATCTCCTTCGTGTCGTAATCCCAACTGATGTTGAGTAAGTTTTCGTTTATTGAATCTGCGGTTATATCTGTTGAATCTTTAACACAATTAAAAATTAAAAAAGATACTGAGAAAATGATAAAATAAGCTATTATTTTTTTCATGTTCATTTTACTTCTTTAAGGGAACCTCTAAAAACCATCATAAAATAGGCTTTTCGGGTGCATGATCAAAATTACTATCGACACTCCATAGTCGATATCCAATTGAAACGGTATTTTCTTTTTTGCTTTTACCTTTTTCAGGCAGAGTCCTTCTCTTTGGCTTCATTTTTTATATCCTTTGTAGCTGTAGGTAACGATTCATATTATAGGTTAGATTCATGAGTCCGATTATCGTCTCAGCTCTCTCTATTCCTACAGATCG
>NZ_KB899446.1 GCF_000378205.1 Sediminispirochaeta bajacaliforniensis DSM 16054
TATACGGTTAGAAACGGGAAATATGTCGAGGTGAAATAGCAAATCACGTACAGGTATCTGTCGGAAAAACCTTCCCTCAGATACCATCCCCTTCATTTCTTTACTAATAACGTTGTTACGATAAATTTAGCTATATAAACGGTTAAATATCTTGCTTGGAAACTTAACCTGTAAGAGAGGGTGAAATGTTTTGGCAATTACTGTTAAGTGGTATTTCTGTAGGGTGTATCTATTCGCTGATCGGACTTGGATATAATTTAATTTATAGTGCTTCAAATCTAATGTCGTTTGTGCAAGGCGAAATGTTCATGCTTGGAGCCTTTGTCGCATATTCAGTACATATCTTGTTGCATCTTCCGTTTTTACTCTCTGCAGTCTTGTCTGCATTGATCATGTATTTTTTCGGTGTGGCTATGTATTATTTTATGGTTGGGCCATTGTTAAAACGGGGAAGTCAACAAATTCATATTGTACTTGCGACAATAGGTTTATCAATTTTTCTACAGAACTTTGCAATGAACGTTTGGGGTACAAATGTAAAAACATTTCCTTCTCCGTTGGGTGAAATTCCCCTGCACGTCGGAAGTGTAACAATTATGCCTCAGCAAATTGCAATTGTTCTTGTAACCATCATTTGTATGCTTGTCTTGCATCTTTTTATGAAAAAAACAAAGATGGGCACTAGCCTGCGTGCTGCTGCACAAGATCCTCTGGCTGCCGGCGGAGTAGGTATTAATGTATCGGGTACCGTTGCTTTTGCATGGGCTTCTGCCGCATTACTATCGGCGGTTGCTGGGGTTCTTATCGCACCTATTTACGGTGTCTACCCCAAGATGGGTGCAATTCTGTCGCTTAAAGGATTTGCGGCTGCTGTTCTAGGCGGATATGGAAACATGTATGGAGCAATCATCGGCGGGGTCATTTTCGGTGTTGTTGAGACATTAGCAGCAGGATATCTTTCTTCTTCATTTAAGGAAATAATTTCATTTGGAGTATTGATGTTGGTTCTTTTCGTAATGCCAAGTGGAATCTTAAAAGTAAAAGCTGAATAAGGGAGTTTTATCTATATGAAAGCAATTATGGAAGTATTTGCAAATAGGAAGTACCAACACATTTTAGGTGTAATCGTAATCGGATGTGTTCTTCTTTTCCCTATAGCTTTTTCTGAACACATTTTTACGCAATTACTGCTTTGTACGTTAGGTATTTATATGATAGTCAACACCGGTTTTGATATTTTATTTGGCTTTTCAGGACAGATTTCTCTCGGTCAAGCTGGCTTCTATGCTATTGGAGCTTATTGCTCTGCACTACTAAGTAAAGCAGGTATGCCCGTCTTCTTTTCAATGATTATAGCTGCTTCTATTGCGGCACTTGTCGGATATTTTTTGGCATTACCCTGTGCAAAATTAATGCATCATTTTCTGGCCATGGTTACAATAGGTTTCGGAGAGATCGTTCGTCTACTTGCCGTTAATTGTGGTTGGCTTACTGGTGGTGTAGATGGAATAACGAGAATTCCTCCTCTTAGAATTTTTCACTATGAACTTACATCATATTCTGCATACCTTTATTTCGTTCTTGCAATGGTTTTGTTGGCTCTCTTTGTCAAGTTACGCATTGGCAATTCTCGAGTTGGTCGGGCCATGCTGGCAATCAAAGACAATCAGGATGCTAGCGAAGCCTTTGGTCTAAAGCTTTCAAAGTACAAGGCTACGGCTTTCACCATTGCTTCTTTTTATGCTGGTTTCGGAGGAGCATTATATGCTCATCTTATCAGATTTATAAGTCCGGAGTCTTTTACCGCAGATCAATCCTCAATGTTCTTGGTTATGCTACTAATAGGAGGAATGGGAACTTTTTTAGGCCCTCTTATCGGATCGACACTTATGCTGGCTGTCTCGGAGTTTCTGCAACAATTCGGACAACTTCAGATGATGATCTACGGCTTGCTTATCGTTGTTGTTTTACTTGTTATGCCGAATGGGATCGCCGGTACCCTGAAAAATAAATATTATCAGGTGCTGAGTCGCCTACCTGTGCGGCCTGTGACGGATACGAATGGACGATGAATCATTAGATTAATGAGGTAATGATGAAATTATTAGAAATCAAGAATGTTACTATGCAGTTCGGAGGTTTAAAAGCACTTAATGATCTGAATATGTGCATAGAACAAGGTGAAATACACGGATTAATCGGTCCGAACGGTTCGGGAAAAACAACATGCTTTAATGTAATAAGCGGGGTTTATCGACCTACTGAAGGAGAGATTTTTTTAGACGGAAAGAAAATTACAGGTAAGAAAAAACATGAAATAAATAAATTAGGAATTGCACGTACTTTTCAACATATTAGTCTGTTTAAAAATATGTCTGTACTGGAAAATGTAATGGTTGGACAACATTGTCGTACATCGAGTGGTATTTTCCCGGCAATTTTTCATACACGTTCAGAACGGCAGGAAGAGGAAAAGATCATTGCAAAAGCATATAAATTACTTGATTTGACACATCTGGATAATAGGGCAGGGGAACTTGCCAGCAATCTGCCATATGGCGAACAGCGATTATTGGAAATTGCCCGTGGTCTGGCGAGTGGTCCGAAAATGATGATGCTGGATGAAGCTTCTGCCGGAATGAATTCGGTTGAAAAAGATGCATTAATCTCGATTATCCATGCTATCCGTGGAATGGGGATTACCATTCTTATGATAGAACATGATATGAAGTTGGCGATGAATTTGTCGGATAAAATTACTGTATTAGATCATGGTGCTATGATTGCCGAAGGCCTACCAAATGATATTCAGAAAAATTCTCAAGTGATTGAAGCCTATCTTGGAAAGGGAGAGGTGCAACATGCAAAGCATGCTGGAAATTGAAAACCTGGAACATAAATATGGTGTGATTAAATCGCTAAAAGGAGTCAGCTTAAAAGTCAATAAAGGAGAAGTTGTTGCATTGATTGGGGCAAATGGTGCCGGAAAAACAACACTCTTGCGCTGTGTATCGGGTATGCTGAAACCTTGCGGTGGAAATATCATTCTTAACGGAGAATCTATTTATGGCCTACCTGCTCCAAAGGTGGCGGCAAAAGGAATAGCACAAGTTCTTGAATCAAGACACGTTTTTCCGAAGCTTACTGTCTTGGAGAATATTTATATGGGGGCATATTGTAGAAAAGATGTCGATACTGTCAAGGAAGAGATCGAAAGGTGGTTTTGTACATTTCCTCGATTGCGTGAGCGTTCTTCTCAATTGGCAGGTACACTCTCCGGCGGTGAGCAACAAATGCTAGTCATCGTGCGGGCTATGGTTTCTAACCCTAAATTGCTGATTTTGGATGAACCTTCGCTTGGCTTGGCTCCAATTTTTATTGAGGAGATTTTTAAGATCATTCCTCAACTTCAGCAAATGGGTACCACTATTTTATTAGTTGAACAGAATGCGCAAATGGCATTATCGGTTTCGACCCGGGGGTATGCCATGGAGACAGGTTGTATAACCCTTTCCGGTTCAAGCAATGAACTTCTCAACAATGATGATGTTCGCAAACTCTATCTCGGCGAAGCTTAATATTAATACGATAAGGAGATCATTGTGTTGGATTGTTTATTTATAGGTTCTGCAACGCAAGATGTACTATTGTTGATTGATGAGCCGCCTCAAAGTAATCGCAGATTATTAGCTAGAGATATTAGTTATGTTTCTGGAGGTATTGCAGCTACCGCGGCTTCTGCCTTTCAGAAACTTGGTGGTTCCGCCGGATTAGTTACTGCAAAGGGAGAGGAATCGGAGATTACTTCTTTTATTGTTAAAGACCTAGAAGGGCAAAATTTCTCATATTTGCAAATGGTGGCTGTTAAAGGCGGAATGTCTTCATTTAGCGCTATTCAAGTAGAAAAAAATGGCAGCCGGTGTATTACACATTATGGCGGTTGTATTCAGCAGATTAATGTTTCTTCCATTGATACTTCAATGTTTTCAGAAACGAAACTGATTCATCTGGGCGGTCTATCTGATACTGCGGTTGTTGATTGTGCACAATTTTACAAAGAGAACTATCAGGGAATCGTTTCTGTTGATGGAGGAAATTATTCCAGATCCGTTCTTGAATCACTCCTGCCGTATGTTGATATTATGATTCTCGATGACACGACGGTTAAAAAAGAATTTGCACTTCCTAATAAGGCGGTCTGTAACTATTTCTCCGATAAAGGTGTGACAGTCAGCTGTATTACCATGGGGCGTCATGGTTCGTTGGCATATTTCCATGACGAATATTATAGTGCTCCTGCATTTCCTGTTTCTGTATTAGATACTACTGGAGCGGGAGACAATTTCCATGGAGCATTTCTTTACTGCTATGCTGTACGCCATTATGACATGGAGAGGACCTTGCGTTTTTGTAACACATTTTCCGCAATTACTTGCACGGGACTTGGGGGACGCTCTCGACAGCTGTGTTTTGAAGAAATCTGGAAAGCAATAGAAAGAGGGGAATATGATGCAAAATAGCGCTGCATATATGACGGAAAAAGGGAAGATAACCATTGTCGATATACCGGTAGCAGAACCTGCTGAAAAAGAAGTGCTCCTTCGCATTGAGTATGTTGGTATCTGTGGCTCAGATGCACATTTTTTAGAGACCGGAATGCGGAAAGGAAAATCGTTTAACTTACCCTTTATCCTGGGACATGAATGTTCTGCAACGATTGTGGAAATCGGAAAAGGAGTTACCAATCTGGCAATAGGAGATCGTGTGACATTTGAGCCGCAAATAACTTGCGGTAAGTGTCACTATTGTCGAGAGGGAAAATATAATCTTTGTCCTCATGTTATTTTCCCATCTGTACCTCCCTATGACGGTATGCTTCGAAAATATACCGCCATACCTGCTTCCGTTATCAGAAAATTGCCTCCGTCAGTAAGTTTTGTAGAAGGTGCGATGATTGAACCTCTTGCCGTCGGGCTTTCGGCTGCAAACAGGGGTGAGGTAACTATCGGCAGCACCGTTATTATTTTAGGAACTGGTTGCATCGGATTAACGACGCTATTGGCATGTCGGGCATCTGGCGCAACGAAGATTATTGTTGTTGACATATGTGACAGCCGGCTTAAAATGGCTCGAGCTTTAGGAGCTGATGTTGCTATCAAGAATAGTAATGCTATTTATACCGATGCTAAATTAAAAGAATTGACGAATGGCGAGGGTGCCGAGATAGTCTTTGAAACGGCTGGAAATACCCATACGGCTCTTTTGGCGGAGACGGTATTACAGCGTGGGGGGAGAATTGTCCATGTCGGGAATATTCATGACACGGTGCCTTACCCCTTTATGGATTTGATGTATAAAGAAGGGGAAATAAGAACAATCTACCGATATCGAAATAATTTTAATCGTGCAATAGATGCTGTTGCCTCGGGAATAATCGATATAAAAAAAATTGCTCCGAGAATATTTCCTTTTGAGAAGACACAAGAGGCCTTTGATGCCGCCATCTATGATGCACAGCATACCGTGAAAGCTATGGTAGCGGTTAACACAAATACTGATCAATGATTGGAGAGAAATAACAATGGCATTGGTAACCCTTTCAGAAGTCCTTGCAATCGCCCAAAAGGAGAAGATTGCTGTTCCAGCATTCAATATCGATAATATTGTAATTGCAGAAGCGATTATGGAAGCAGCCGAAAATGAGCAATCTCCTGTTATTCTTTCGATTGGACAAGGCGTAATTAATTTTGGCCAGTTTTATTATCTTTCAGATATTGCCAAACGTTTGGCGAACAATAGCACGGTACCAGTTGTCCTGCATTTGGATCACGGCATAAGTTTTGAACAGGTTATTTTATGTCTTCGGGCAGGATTTACCTCTGTAATGTATGACGGATCCCATTATGATTTCTCAGAAAACATAACGACAAGCACTGCTGTAATTCGAGCTGCTCATGCAGTAGGTGTCTCAGTGGAATGTGAACTTGGTGCCATACAAGGAGTTGAAGACGGAATATCGAATAGTCATGTTAATCTTGTTGATCTACAAGAGGTAAAAGAATTTATTTCAACTGTTCATTGTGATGCTCTTGCCGTTGGAATCGGAAATGCTCACGGTATGTATAAGGCTACTCCACATCTTGATTTTTATCGTCTTCAGGCATGTGTTGATGCAGGTACTCCACCTCTTGTTTTGCATGGCGGATCAGGTCTTCCTGATGTGTTGATACGGCAAGCGATAGAAATCGGTATTAGAAAAATAAATGTTGCTACAGAAATACGTTTCGCATATATCAAAGGGTTGGGTGAAAAAATCCAAACAAATGATATCTATGCCATAGAACATCAAGCAAAAAAACATGTTTTCGAAGTGGCCACGAAAAAAATCAGATTATTTCTGAATAAATAGGGAGGATAGTATGCCTTATATGAAGGCTATCATCGCTATAGGAGAAGGGCAAGTGAAAATTGCCGACGACATTCCTATGCCAATCTTAGGAGATTATGAGGCTTTATGCAAAGTTCATGCTTGTGGTTTCTGTAATGGAACCGACCTTCAGATTATCGACGGAACTTTAGTAAATGGTTTTGGAGGATTTCCGACTGTTTTAGGGCATGAAGGTGCAGGTGAAATTGTTGCGTTGGGGAAAAGGGTCAGGCACATCCATATCGGAGATCGATATATTCATCCCAATCTGCATCCGAATGTTGGGAACGGATATTCAAAAACGCATGGAAGTATGGCTCAATATGGAATTATTAATGATGATCGTTCAATGTTGGAAGATGGGTTTAATGCAGAGAACCTCCCTTTTCCACGCCAGCATAAGTTTCCTTCTTCAATAGACTATATTGATGCGGGAGTTTTACTTTCCTTGGCAGAATGTCATTCTGCTGTCGTAAATTTTGGTGTCAAACCCGAGATGGATATTTTGATTTACGGCGCCGGTCCGATGGGAATAGCATTGGCAATGTTCTGTGGTTTTGCTGGTGCACATGTGACACAGATCGACGGCGTCTCAGAACGCTTGGCCTATGCGAAAAAAGTGGCAAAAGTAGAACATACTATCAATTTTAATGAAGAGTCTGTAGATAGTATTCTAAATGGAATATGCTTTGATATGGTTATTGATGCCGTTGGACTGACGACGATTATCTATGAGGCTAGTAATCGATTAAAGCCGGGAGGAAAGGTCGGATCGCTTGGTGTGCTAAAAAAAGATGATCGTCTAGTAAATACTGCATTACTTAAAAATAATACAAGTATACATATGCTCAATTTCCCGTATGGGGAATATGCAATTATGGATAAAACAATACGACTTATTACCGATGGGACTATACAGCCGGAAGATTTCTATTCACACATAATGCCATATACGGAAATTGACAAGGCAATTGGCTTGGTAAGAGGTAAGAAGGTTTTAAAGATTATTCTTACGTTTGACGACTAATTAATTATCTTAAAAAGGTTTAAGGGGGGCTGTTAATCATAGTCGATCTTCATTCTGGCGGGGAAGGATAGATATCTTGCGGCTATTCTTGATGGCGACTATATTTACACTATGGAAATACATGTGTCGAAGGTGATTACTTTTTTTTCAACCTCCTTGAGCCATCGCCTTATGCTTTATCTTTCTTTGTTTATGATGATCCCCCTGGCTTGCGAAGGCTTCCTCATTTACTATGAGTCGAATAATCAGATTAGTAACAGGACTTTGCTTTTAAGTAGCCAAATCGTTGAGAATAATGTGAAAAAATTGGACACGTTGCTCGGTAGTATCCAAAAAATGACTATGGCGGTAAATTCCGATTCCACAATTCAGCGTCTTATCCGGCAATCTGCTATTGAGATAGATAGAAACGATGATATTTCTAAGCTGCTGAGCCTTCGTCTGATTGATTTAGGCCAGTTGTATGGTGGAGTTTTTTCGACATACATTATTTTGGACAACAAAATTGTTGGAAAAACTAGTTATTATGATTTAAGAGAAAGGATAGATATTGATCATGACTTATATTCTCAAATAAGAAATCATGGGGATTTTCAGACTTTCATCCATTATGGTGGTTCTCCAATTGTTGCGTATCAGGGGGGGACTGTACTTCTTATCGGCACATCTCTGATTAATCGTGAAACCGGTAAACCCTATGGTATTGTCGTTCATGAAATACGCCAGGCAATTTTGGAGAACATGATGCAGGCCGATTTCGGAGAGCATAGCTATTCTTTACTATTGAAATCTGATGGGATAATGTTGGCAAATACAATTCATTCTAATTTCAACAATATCTTTGAGGTTGTTAGAGAAGTAACGGACCAGGCTATTGGTACCTCTCTGGAGATCATAGAAAAGAAAGAGTGTTTTGTGCTGGTCAAGTATCTTACGAATGGTTGGATACTGGCCAGTGTTGTGTATAAACATTTTCTTAGGGAAAATAGTAGAAATATTTTTAATATTCTTTTGATGGTCATTACTATTTTCTTTTTTATCGATATATTTGTTTCAAGAAAGCTGGCAAGTTATGAACTTGCTCCAATCGTCAAAATGAATACCTATGTTGATTTTGTGAAAGAAGGTGATTTTTCACGTTCTTTATATACGATTCGTCATGATGAAATTGGGGAACTGACAGATAATATCCGACAAATGGCAACGCGGATCAACACATTGATTAATACTATTAAAAAGGAACAGGCACAGCTCCGTTTACATGAATACGAAGTACTACAGGCACAAATTAATCCACATTTTCTTTACAACACACTTGATTCTATAAATTGGCTCGCTTGTAAAGGTGATGTGAAAAAAACTACGGAAATGATCTCATCTGTCTCTACCTTTTTTAGAATTGGTCTTAGCAACGGAGAGAATATTATTCCGTTGTGTGATGAAATTGAACATGTCCGTAGCTATCTTACCGTTGAAAAAATACGATTTCCCGATAAATTCAACTATTTTATCTTTCAGAATCAATCTTTGTCAGAATGTTTCATTCCTAAGCTGATTCTTCAGCCTGTCGTTGAAAACGCGATAGCACATGGCATCCGTCCTTCTGATACCATGTGTATGATTATGATACACATTGAGGAGGATGATAATATAATATGCATCCAGGTAGTAGACAATGGTGTGGGAATGGAAATTTCAAAGCTACATGAAATCCAGGCGGTGCTGGCAAATGGTCAATCGGAAAATAATACTGATTGCTATGGACTGTCAAATATTAATGACCGAATTCATATTCTTGCCGGTAGGGAATACGGATTATCTATTGCAAGCGAAAGGAACAACGGAACGTCGGTAAGAATAATACTTCCAAATGATCTGAGGAAAAAACTCTAATGTATACGGTATTTCTTGCAGATGACGAAAAACTTATTCGGGAAGGCCTTGCACAAACTATTCCATGGGATAATCTTGGCTTATCGCTTGTTGGGACGGCTGCTGATGGTGAGAAAGCATATACTGAAGTTTGTAAACTACATCCAAACATTGTTATCACGGATATACGAATGCCGCTTCTTAATGGCTTGGACTTGATAAAGAAGATCAGAAAGCAAGACCAAGACTGTCATATTGTCCTTATAACCGGATATGAAGAATTTGAATATGCCCTTACTGCAATTCAGGTGGGAGTATCCGGCTTTATTGTAAAGCCGGTAGAAGTTCCTTCTCTTTGTAGGATTCTTTCAAAAATCGTAAATAACCTTGATATTGATAGTACTAATAATGACAAAATTATTAAGTTGCATGAGCATGTTCAACATGCTGATGAATTTGCCTCTCCCCATGTTTTGTACAAATATCTGACCGGAAGGTTATCGAAAGAACATTTTTTTGAGTATATGCCTAATCACTTGGTATCGTTTTCTTATTGTACTTTGGTGATGTTGCAGGTTGATCATTTTGATAACTTAACGGAGGATATGGATGAAAAAGATATTTTTGATTTTACCCAAAAACTTGAAAAAGTCTTTTTTGATTTAGGAATGGGTGTATTAAAGATTATTATTGAAGAAGCTATCGGAAAATATTTATTGCTCTTCGAAAGTAATAATCGGGATGAATTAGGAAATTTTACAAACCTTTTTATCCGCAAACTACGAATGGTAAAATCTGATCTGGAATATACCACGGTATGTTCTCCTTCGTATAGAGGAATAGAACATAGCATTGAGGGATATGATTTCCTTTGTCAGTATGCAGATTATATTTTTATTTGGGGTGCAAACCGTGATATACAAGATACCGATGTTAAAAGTGTTGCTTCGGAGAAAGTTTTCAGAAACATTGATATAAATAAAATCCTTCAATGCATTTCTTTATTTGACAAAAAAGGTATTGAGCAATATTTTATCAAATTGGAGAAAATTATTAAAGATGACAATATTTCATCGTTGAATATAAAAATGATTGTTAGTATGATTTTTAGTGAAACATTGCAAATTTTAGCTGATATTAATTTTCCAATAGCCTCTATAATCGGAAATCCTTCTGAAGAATATAAAAAGATTATTTCCTGTACGACTCTAACCAGTATGTTGGGAGCTTTGATGGATTTTCTTTTCAAGATTTGCATGGTTTTTGATACAAATGCCAATATCAATATGCATTCCATTCAATTGGCTAAATTGTTCATCGATAATCATTTTTTTGACCCTGGATTAACGCTTGGCAAGGTTGCCGAAGAGTTAGGGTTCTCGCCTAATTATTTTAGTGCCTTGTTTAAACAAAAAGTTGGAAAGTCTTTTATTGATTACTTAACAAATATACGTATAGCACATGCAAAAAAACTTATTATATCAGGAAAATTTAAAACTTATGAAATATCAAAAAAATGCGGCTATATAAATCCTACCTACTTCTCAACGATTTTTAAACGACGTGTAGGAGTAACACCTTCGGAATATCATACTGATGGTATGTAAAAGTTGAAGGGGATGGTATCTGAGGGAAGGTTTTTCCGACAGATACCTGTACGTGATTTGCTATTTCACCTCGACATATTTCCCGTTTCTAACCGTATA
>NZ_KB899447.1 GCF_000378205.1 Sediminispirochaeta bajacaliforniensis DSM 16054
ATTCGCTTATTGGTAAGGAACTATTAGTATCCAATTTTAAACTAAAAGAAGGCCAAGGATACCTTTTTGAGTAAACTGGAGAAGGGAAAAGAATGAGTGCATATACCAGATGCATATGTGGCAGAAAAAGAGGCGACCATAATGATCTTGTTGTTAGAATGAGACACTGTAATCGATCAGCATTTAATGGGTATCGGCTAACAATTTCAAAGTATTCTCAGGTTATTTGTACGAGAAAAGGATGTCCAGGAAGCTGGAGAACAAAAGCAAAATATGTTGATGAACTTCCAGATGAAGATAATACGCAAAATATTGTGTAACACCATGCATATTGGAAAAAGGCACAAAATGGATGATCAAAAACAGGTAATGGAGAAGATACGAAAGCTTCTTTCTTTGGCCACTTCTCCGGAAAAGGAAGAGGCAGAAACAGCTATCATGAAAGCTCACGAGCTGCTCTTTAAGTACAACCTTTCAATGGCCGATATCAACGAAGGAAAAACTACTATAAAAGAGGTTGTGTACCAAGATGGATTTCGGAGAAAACAATGGAGAGGTCTACTCTTATATAACATAGCAAAAGCAAACTATTCCGCTTTGTTGACGGGAGAAGGATATGGAGGCCATTATTCTTTCACGTTTGTAGGAAAAGAACATAATCTTCAGACATGTATATGGATGAGTGATTATTTATTGAAAGCTGTAGAGCGAATAAGTAGAAAGGAAATTCCGAAAAACGCAAAACAAAAGTATCGAGAAAACTATCGTCTTGGTATGGCAACAGGCATTTCATATACACTCTCTGAATTAAGAGCTGAGGAAGAAACTGGACCAGAAAGTCGATCGCTTATACTTGCAGAAGACGCTCAACTTAGTGAATATCTACAGGAACAGGGATTGAGAACCAAAGAAACATTTATAAAAAGTGGCTCAAAGGCTTTTTATAACGGCGTAAGAGAAGGCTTAAAGATCCCTTTGAACACGCAGATAAGCCAGGTACAAGCATGAAGGCTTAGATGGAGAGAAAAATGGGATGTAGCAGAAGAAAACTGAAAGACGGTGGAGTGATGATCATATGCGGTCCCGGAGTTACGCATAGCCCCTGTAGAGAATGCGGCTATGATTCTGACTTTCTTTGTGATTTTCCAGTCGGAGAAGGAAAAACCTGTGATGCAAACTTGTGCAGGGATCATGCACATGAGGTTGCTCCTGGAATACATTATTGTCCATCGCACTTCCAGGAATGGAAAATGTTCAGAGAATCAGGCGGAGTCAGACAGGTATTACAGAATGTTGTCCCCTTTGACATATAGCTTTTCGATTATCAACCTTCAGGCAATATGTTCTATGGTACTGAGTTTTCTTTTAGAAATCATTGGGCAGCAAATAAGCGATCAGTTAAAAATTGTTATTCTGTTCGGATTCATATCGTTGCTAAGGGATTAACTTTTGGATTTTCCTTTTTATTATTTACACATTGTGTAATTGCTTTGATTTCGCTTTCCCGCTAAATCCCAGAAAATCCCCGAATTTCCCAGCTTTTCTCGCTCATCTCAAGATCTTTTCTCTGCTTTAATCATCCTGTCCTCTAAATCTTCCGCAGCAACCTCACGATTATATAAAAGATAGCAGGGAAGTTTTAAAAAGCAGCCTGCTGCATACGGCTCGAACACTGTAACAATCATTTTTAAATTACGCAAAGATTTCATATACGCCGGATAATCAATCTGTCCGCAGACTATTGCATGGCTCTGCAAGCTGCCGGAAGTAGAAACATAAAGAGGCGTCCCCTTGTGGAAAACAAGCTGCATACAGCCTATTGGAAACGTAAGCTGTGAGCTGGTGGTGTCACTATGCAAAATCCAGTGATAGCGAACATACATTTCAAGGGGACTGCACGGTTTTACAACGCGAAATGCTTCTTGAATCATTTGTTTTCTTCTTTATTTCATGTATCTATTAGTTACCTGCACAAAGCATGACATCTGATAAAAAGAGTTAATGTCCACGAATTCATCAAATACAGTACCAATAATATAATGTATGACTCACATACATGGTTTCAATCATCATTTAGCAATGATTTTTTGGTGGCTGGAAATTCCTAACACATTATAGTTTATTGCGTTAGGAATTTCCGGCCGCCATCAGTTTCATACTGTTCTCTTTTTTGCTTTTGTGTGTATCGGTTTCAAATCAGAACCGGCAGATTCAAATATTTATGCCCTGCTGCTATACGTCTGAGGTCCGTTTCACTGGGCTACTCTGCAACAACAAAGGCAATCGCAAAATCGCCCTCGGTGGAAATCAATATTGATAATGCAGAGACGCCTGCTTCGTTCATTAGGGATCGAATTCCCTCACTGATTCACAATATAAGGAAAGCCATCTGCATCACGAAGCGATTCGACAATTCTCATGTCGAATCGCTTTTCTTTTGTAAAATGAGCCAATGCCTTGAAAACCGCTTCCTTGGCGGCAAAATGCGTTGCAAAGCACTCGGCCTGATAGGGAGCCGATCTGGATGCTCCAATTTCTCGCTCCGTAAAGGTGCGCCGGACAAATGCATCCAGTTGCATTAGATGCGCCATCCGTTGGATGGATACCATGTCAACGCCGACGCCAATCAAGATGGTGCCTCCGTGTTCTGCGGGTTCATGACCTTCTCAAATACAAAAAAGCCATCCTCCATCCCAGCGATGGGGTGATCCTCGCAAGGGGCTTCATGGGGGTCTGAGTGATGCTTGCAGTAAAATTCTGTTATTTTGAAGCCGCACTTATTGACATAGAAGTGAATGTTGCGCTGCTCAAAATATGGAGTACCGGTTTCCCATCTCTCCGTTTCCGGATAAGCGGCCTCGATCGCTTTCCATGCGGCGAGCCCTAACCCTTTACTGTGAACTTCTGGGTCAATAAAGAAGAAATCCAGATGATTACGGTTTGTGATCCGGTTAATTGTAACGATTACACCGCCAACTCTCTGCCCGTCAGAAAGGATATGAAAGCTCTCCGCACCCGTGCTGTAAAAATTGTCGTTGACGTCTTTATCGGGAGGAATCGGTTCACCGCCGATGAAACCATATTTTTCAATGACCGCAACGGAAAAGGCGGTCTGAAGACGGCTTCGAAATGCGGGAAGCTCAGGCTCTGTTAATCTTTCAAGAGAAATTTTGCTCATTTCTCGGTGGTCTCCTTATCGTTTGTAATCGGCATAAAAATTCGGACACAGAATTTTTCGTCAGCCTTTGTGATATCAAATCTCCCGCCGTGTTCCTCCACAAGCTTTTTGACTGTGGGCAAGCCGATCCCGTTACTGACGATATCCAAGCGTTCTCCAATATGATTTGAAATGACGATACCGATCTCATCTGCCTGCCTGCTGACATCAATCACGATAGGCTTCGACGGATCGGCGTACTTTTTTATGTTTGAAAACAGATTGTCGAATATCCGCCGCATATCAAATACGGAAATTGAAAGACTGAACTCATCGTCAATGACTGGGGGAATTGCTTGAAAGCCTGCTGCCTGCAGATCAAAGCACATCTCGGAAAGAATCTGTGAAAGCAGCAGCGTTCCAGAAACTGTCTCATCATCTGCCTGTGACTTGGGGCTGGAGCTGACCTGAAAGTGGCGGAACATTTCGTCAGAAAGGCTTTTCATTTGGGTTGCCTTTTCAATCGCACTATTCAAATAGCGTTCTTTTTCTGCTGCGTCCCGATACTTTTTATATCGTAGAATCTCAAGATACCCCGTCAGCTTGGTCAACGGCGTCCGCAGATCGTGGGACAGCGAGGTAATCAGCTGGCTGTTTGCCAGAACCGCCTCGTTTTCCCGTGCCATCTGTTCAATCACCGAAAGCCGCATTCCTTCAATGCTGCGTCCAAGCTCCGCCAATTCGTCCTCGCCGGAAGATTCGATGTGATAACTGAGGTCGCCGCCGGTAAGGATCTCCATCTCCCGGCTCAGGTGGGTAATTCGATGGATGATCCGATAAACATAGGGGATCAGGATGAGGAAAAAGCAGCTTGCGGCAATGACAAGGGAAATTACCAGCCCAAGGCTGTCATAGTGGGAGACAGACGGATACGCATAGGCATATATGACACCGTCTGAACAAGTCACTGGAATGCCTGCCGGTGTATCCTCCCCTTCCTCCGGAATATCGGCCATAGGGTTGTTATCTAAATACAGGTACGCCGTCTGGTATGTCTTTTCCCATTTCACATCCCGTGTGGCCCCATCGATCGTCAGTTCATTGGCTGTTACATATGCCTGAAAGCTTTCCACCGCAGCGGTTCCCTCGTTCGTCCAATAGGTGTCGAACTCTGATCCATACAGGAACCACCATATAACGCCTTCGTACAGAAGCAGGAAAACGGAAAAGGAGATAATCAGAGCAATGGCGGCAACCGATGTGAATTTAAGTCCCAGGCGGGATTGGTATTTCCTGCTATTCAATGCGATACCCCTTTCCCCAAACAGTTTTCAGCAGCGTCGGCTCCTGCGGATCTTCCTCGACTTTCTCCCGCAGCCTGCGAATATGAACCATCACCGTATTGCTGGAGGAGTAAAAGAACGGTTCCTCCCAAATGCTTTCATACAAATTCTGCGCGGAGAAAAGTCTTCCTCTATGGGACAGCATCAATTTGAGGATCTGATACTCCTTGTCGGTCAGATTCAATTCTTCGCCGTCCTTCCACGCTTCGTTTCGATCCTGGTAGAGTACAATTCCGCGCCATTCCAACGGTGTCTCGTTGGCAAGGTCGCTTTTTCCCTTGTAGGTCTGATAGCGGCGCAGAAGTCCCTTAACTCGAGCAAGGAGCTCTGCATAAGAGAAGGGTTTTGCGAGATAGTCATCTCCACCGGTGGAAAATCCAAGTGTCAAATCAGAATCCTTGTTTTTCGCGGTGAGAAACAGGATGGGAACATTGCTGATTTTCCTTAGCTGCAAGCAGACCTGATACCCGGACATACCTGCCATCATAACGTCTAAAACCACAAGATCCACATCGTCAGAAAAAGCGGAGAGTGCCATTTCACCATTCGTTGCTTCCAGTGTGACAAAGCCCTCGCTCTCCAGCAAAACACGGACAATCTCGCGAATTTCCGAATCATCATCAACAATCATGATTTTTGCTGCACCCATCATATTGTGGCACCTTCATTCAGCATTTTACTGCTATTTTACCATTCGCGCCTCCTGCAAGCAACTCGGAGAGACTCGAATTTTGTCGAGTTAAGAATACTTAAGGTCTTTGTAAGCGCCGGCGTCAGAATGTGTAGGTATAATGCGAAATTAAAAGCTATGCATATGTTCCTTTTTCTGTGGAGGTGCGGATGAAACAGCGTGAAAAGCGACTAAAGATTTATTTTCTCATCGTATTCTTACTTTTGCTTCTTGTCTCCGGAGTGTTCCTTGCCATTGTTTTTTTTAGAGGGCACTTCGGATCGGCAGAAGCCTTACGCACCTATATTGGTTCGTTTGGCTCGCTTGCGCCGCTGATGCTGACGGCCATTCAAACCATGCAGGCGTTTTTTCCAATCATTCCGAGCTTTTTCGGGTTTATAGCAGGAGCTGGATTGTTTGGAGCAGCCGGTGGTTTTCTCTGCAATTATATTGGGATTAGTCTTGGCTCCATGATTGCTTATCTGCTTGCAAGGCGCTTTGGGGTCGGATTTGTAAAGCAGATTATACCAGAGAAAAAATACAATGCGGCAGTTGAATGGGCAGCTTCAAAAAAAAGCTATACCGTTGTGTTTTTCCTATCGATTCTTCTCCCGTTTGCGCCGGACTGCGCACTGTGCTATTTTTCCGGCCTGATTAATATGCCCATCAAAAAATACATTCTGATTATTGTTACTGCAAAGCCCTGGTGCATCCTGCTTTACAGCATTTTTTTCAACAGCATACTTTAGGAGGCTCTTATGCTTGGATTTTATAACTACACGGTCATTCTCACCTACATCGGAATGCTGACTTCCTTTTTTGGAATTGTCTTTGCTGCGGACGGGAGCATTATGCAGGCATTGCTTTGCCTGATGATTTCCGGTTTTTGCGATATGTTTGATGGGCGTGTGGCGTCTACCATGAAAAGGACGCGCAGAGAAAAGGATTTTGGCATTCAAATTGATTCCCTCAGCGACCTTGTCTGCTTCGGGGTCCTGCCCGCCGTGATCGTACATATGCTGAGTCCTAAAAATATGATTGTTTCAAGTATTTGCGGGCTCTATCTACTGTGTGCGCTCATTCGACTGGCGTACTTCAATGTGGATGAAGCGGAAAGGCAGGAGAGCACGGATACAGGACGCGAGATCTATCAGGGACTTCCAGTAACCTCTGTGGCGCTTATTCTACCGCTACTATTTTGCGCCTCTCGTATTCCGGGCTTCCTGCTAAAAGCAGTCGCTCCAGTGATACTGCTCCTCATGGCAACTGCATTTGTGACGCCCTTTCACTTAAAAAAACCAGCTTTGCCAGGTAAATTGGTCATGTCGTTTGTTGGAATCAGCGAGCTGGCGCTGTTGCTTACGAAAGGTGGTTTTTGATGGAAGATCGCATAATGCAGTTCTTTTATAAAACAACAATCGGGCGGTTATTCATCAATCTACTGCTAAAAGCAGGGCTGCCCAAGGTCATGGCAGCCTATCTGCGTTCCCCCTTATCAAAGCACCTGATTCCGCGGTATATCAAAAAACACAGGATTCCCATGCGGGATTTCCCAGAGATAAGTTACCGTTCTTTTGCGGAGTTTTTCTCTCGAAGAAAAGAATTCAGCGTTACAGACCCAAACCCCTCCCATTTTTCAAGTCCTTGTGATGGCTTGCTCAGTGCATATTCAATTCTGCCTGACAGCAGCTTTGCCATCAAAAATTCACACTATCGGCTATGCGATTTGATAGACGACACGGAGCTTGCCAAACGATATTGTAATGGGCTTTGTCTGATTTTCCGCCTCACGGCGGCAGATTACCATCACTATTCGTTCGTTGATGATGGCTACATCGGTAAGAACCACTTGATTGAGGGCACACTGCATAGCGTTCAGCCGATCGCTTGCGACGCATTTCCGGTTTATCGATTGAATCGCAGATGCTGGAAACTACTTGATACGGACCATTTTGGCCCTATCATTCAAATTGAGATCGGTGCGCTTGCTGTTGGTGGCATCGTCAACGAATATGAGGAGACTTCCTTTGAAAAAGGAACTGTTATGGGGCATTTTGAGCTGTGCGGCTCGACAATTGTGCTTTTGATCCAGAAAGAGAAAATAAGACTCTTGTCCAAAATTGAAACGGTTTTGGCAGCTGGCGATGAGTTTCGTGTGACCCAGGGAATGTGGATTGCATCAAAGCCAAACACGGAACATCCGGAGCCGCCTACAAGCGATAAGCAGCGGAGTGGCTGAAAGCCAATGCATGAGATATATTCTTCATGCTTTTAAAAAAACGCAGGAGAAAATTGCACATGGAATACTTGAAGAAATGCGGAAACAAACTCCTGCCGGAATACTCCCGTATTCCACTGGCCCTTGTTCTTGTTTGGAACGGCATCGCCTATTACGGTGGACGGCTGATTGCTCAAAACTGGCAGCACACGCAGATGGATTTACCGCTGGACGCAGTCATTCCTTTTGCACCATGGACGGTTTCTATCTATATTCTGAGCTATTTTTTCTGGATTGTGAATTATATATTAGCTGCTCGCCGGGACGAGGCGTCCGCATATCGGTTTTTTTGCGCAGATTTCATCACAAGGTGCGTTTGCTTGATATCCTTTCTGATTCTCCCCACCACGAATGTGCGCCCAGAGGTAATTGGTAGCGATATTTGGAGCGCACTAATGCGTCTGGTCTACCGCAGTGATGCGGCAGATAACCTATTTCCCTCCATTCACTGCATTGCAAGCTATCTGTCTGCTGTAGGAATCAAAAATGACAAGAGCATCCCATTATGGTATCGCATTTTTTCCTATGGCTTTGCTGTCGCCATCTGCATTTCAACGGTAACGACCAAGCAGCATGTGGCTGTTGATGTGGTCGGCGGTATCGCCTTGGCCGCTGCAGCATATTGGGTTTCGGGCCATTGTGCCGTATCCGCATTCTATATTCGTATGATTGACCGCCTGCGTAGGAAAGTCTGCATGACCAACACGAATTGATACTGCCCAAAGCATTAGTGCCAATCTTTAGAAAAATTAAGAAGTGTAGCGCTAAGATTTTAAGAAGTTCCTGATAAAATAGCATCATCGAAAGCAAGTACGCATTCGAAACACATTATTGAAAGGAACATTTTAATCATGAAAGAAAGCAATTTCAAAAAAGTAAGAGGTAATGGGAAAAGAATTGCGGTCATCGCTTTGGCGCTGGTTCTGTCGCTGTCGGCCTTGACAGGCTGCGGCACAAACAAGAAAAAGGGCACAGATGCCAAGGATACAACACCCCAGAGCCAGCAGCAGGACACCAGCAAGAAGGATACCTCGGCTAAGGATACTGTCACCCCCTCAACGCAGGCCCCTGCTGGAAACAACACGACCAATCAGGATACTGCAACTCAGGTGCCTGCGGCCAAGGACACCACCAAAGCCCCCGCTACCAAGGCTCCTGCTACAAACAGCACCAAAGGCAATTAAAATACTTAACCACTGGTTGTCCTACGTTGCAGATTATAGAAGCTCTATCGGCTCGGCACAGCAAGCAAGAGTCAAGTGCCACTCCTGCCAGTGAGAGCAAGTCAGACAGAGGCAGGATAATATATTTTCTTTTTCATTTTTCCTCCTTTACTAAAACGCCTCCTGTGCAGATCACACAGGAGGCGTTTTAGGTCAGATTTGAAAGGAGTACGCAATCATGAATTCACAGACTATTTTAATCGTAGAGGATGAGGCCGAAATTCGCGAGGGAATCAGAATTCTTCTCAGCGGAGAAAACTATACCATTCTGGAAGCGGAAAACGGGCAACAGGGCTTAGGATGCTGGCCGATTGCGTCGATCTCGTTATTCTTGATGTCATGATGCCTGGTATGAGCGGCCTGCGCGTGTGCAAGGAGATTCGCAAGACGTCTGCTGTTCCCGTTTTATTTCTGACAGCAAGAGCGCAGGAGTCTGACAAGCTCATCGGGCTTACCGCTGGCGGCGACGACTATTTGCCAAAACCGTTTTCGTATGCGGAGCTGATTGCCAGGGTGAAAGCGCTTCTGCGCCGCTACTGCGTATACCGCGGCAAGGAGCAGCCCGGAGAGCTGTGCAAAAGCAACTATCTGGAACTGGGTGATGTACGGATTGCCAAAGATCACAACGAAGTCTGGGTGAAAGAAAAAGAAATCAGCTTGACGGAGATTGAATACCAAACTCTATACCTACTGATGAAAAGTCCCGGGCGGATTTTCTCCACGCAAAATATTTACGAGGCCATCTGGAATGAGCCGTATTTCTATATTTCCAATGGCACGGTCATGGTTCATATTCGAAAACTGCGGGTGAAAATGGAGGATGATCCGCAGGAGCCAAAATATATACAGACGGCATGGGGCAAAGGATATCGTTTCTGGAAAGGGGGAGCCGATGCGTAACCGTTCTGGAATGAGCTTGCGATTTATTCGCCTGCTGTTCATCGCCGCGCTATGCAGTATTCTGCTGATGGGTTTCCTATACTACGGCGGAAACATTGTAATGAATGAACTGCTGGAAAAAACAGATTTTCAAGTCAAGCGGACAGAGGATCGTGTGAAGGCTTTTCAGAATTATGTGAAAAAAAACGATGTTGAATCGACCGACGCAGACGCATTGCTCGATTAGTATAATCAGCAGCCGCTTGTTCTGATGGAGGTCTACCGAAGTAATAAGCTCATGTTTAATTCAAGGGCACCTCTAAAAAATAGAGGGATTTCCTAAATTTTGTAATTATTGATATTCTCCTTACAGGAGGAGGAAAGATGGCACAACAAAAAGGCTTTTTGGATGAAGATTTTCGTTTGGAAGAAATCAGCAAACAGGGAGACCCGCTTCGGAAGTTGGATGAATACATCGATTGGGAAATGTTTCGTCCGATTCTCAAGAACGCCTTTCGTAAAGAAGCAAAAGGACCTGGAGGAAGACCTCCGTTTGATTATGTGATGATGTTCAAAATCCTGGTGCTGCAAAGATTGTACAATCTCTCCGACGCTCAGATGCAGTTTTACATTTTAGACCGACTTTCGTTTATGCGATTTCTCGGTCTGCAAATTAATGATACTGTACCGGATGAAAAGACCATCTGGCATTTCCGCGAGGTCCTTTCAAAGAAAGGGAAAGTTGAAATTCTATTCGAAAAGTTCCGCTCATTCCTGATGGAAAATGGAGTCATTGCGCAAAGCGGAAATATCGTTGATGCCAGCTTCGTAGAGGCGCCAAAGCAGCGCAACAGTAGAGAAGAAAACGAAGAGATTAAAGACGGAAAAACTCCTGAGAATTGGAATGAATCAAAGAAAAGTCAAAAGGATACCGACGCTAAATGGACCACCAAAGGTGGAATACGGCATTTTGGCTACAAGAATCATGTGAAGGCCTGTAAAAAATCTAAACTCATAAAAACCTATGCGGTAAG
>NZ_KB899448.1 GCF_000378205.1 Sediminispirochaeta bajacaliforniensis DSM 16054
CCGTCTATCTTCTGGTCAAAGCCGTCTATCTTCTGGTCAAAGCCGTCTGCTTTCTTATTAAGAGAATCCAATTTCATGTTAATATTTAAAATAATATCTTTTACTTTTTTCTTTAATCTAAAAATATTTTTCATTCCTCACTCCTGAAAAACATATTTTGAGCTTTTAGAAAATCTTTCTAAAGCCTTTTTCACCAAAATTCGGTATGTACTACTGCTTTCATTTTTGTAAAGGAATCCTTTATTTATAGCATAACATTCTCTGGCATACCGACAAAAGATCATCAAAATTAATATTTGTGGACAACACTTTTCTCTGATTTATATACTCTTTACTATTCCATATAGTATCAAATCTTCTTCAAAAACCTTCTAATTGATGCCCAACTATTTTCCACGTTCTTCAATATCTTGAACTATTTGTACTAACTATTTTTTTCTTCATCCATCCGGTTTAGCCAGACCTTAAACATCCTCCGCTTAGCTGACGGCTCTTCTCTTATCAACTCATACGCTTTCATTCAGTGCCGCTTTAAGCAACTCCTCATCCCTCGGCTTTTCAAGATATACGCACTTGACCGATTAGGTAATTTAAAGGTTATTGAAGTACCTCAATTGCCCAACGGTCAACATCTATAATCGAAAATACCGGGCCGTCTACTAACTTTCAAGTATCAACGGTCTCGCTTTGTGTCATTATCTCAGGATGTTCCTCTATTTTTCCAAGCCAAATATTATTTTTTTTCCTGCAAATTGCCGTAATTTTTTTCATGTTACACTTCATTTTAAATATACACTCGTCTAAAAAGATAAAACATTGGTCATATGTTCCATACATGACAGCAATTATAACCTCGTTCCACCAGCTCCCATCAAAATATTGAAACGAAAAAACTGCATTATTCATATAAAAATTATTTCATATATTCCAGATAAGCTGTTGCTACCTCTTCCGAGTCTCCATAGCTTTTAACGACTCCCTCTTCTATCCACAGTACTTTTTGACAATATTGTGTAATCATATTCATGCTATGAGAAACCATTACAACCGTTCTGTTATCCGAAATCATTGACTCCATTTTCTTTCTGCTCTTTTCTTTAAACCGTTCGTCTCCAACACTAAAAAGCTCATCAATGAGCAAAAGGTCAGGATCAACATTCACGGCAATAGAAAACGCAAGTCTCGATTTCATCCCCGAGGAATAGGTACGCACAGGATTTCCAATAAAGTCTCCAAGCTCGGAGAATGCAATAATTTTCCCCATCCGCTCTTTTAGCTCCTTCTGTGAAAGTCCAAGTAAAAGGCCGTTAAGATAGATATTTTCATGCCCCGTCAAATCGGGCTTGAAGCCGACCCCGAGGCTCAGGAGCGAAACCGACTTAGCCCGGTTTATCACCCTCCCGCTGTCAGGAAAAAGCGTATTAGCCAAAACCCGTAAAAGCGTCGACTTTCCTGAACCATTTGATCCAATAACACCAAGGTTCATACCGGAACCAAGGGTAAAAGAAATACCCCTTAAGGCTTCAAATTCCCTTTTTTCCTTTCGCTTCCGCTGCAGGATCACCTCTTTCATCGCCTGGGGACGGTAAAAAGAGTATTTGAGATGGACATCCTCAACTTCCAGGATAGGCTTTTTCTCATCGCTCATATCAGATCACCTTGCTGTAGTTCTTATCCGAGCGGTATAACAGTGGAATACCAATCAGCATCAGAAGGACACTAACAACGGCCCATACCCCCAAATATTTGTAATATGGAGAGGCCCCATACATCAGGGTATTGCGAAAACTCATGAAAAAAGCCGTATTAGGGTTACACCAGATGATTCTAGCAAATTGTGCAGGCAGCTGATCAATGCTCCATATACCCGGAGAGGCAAAGTACCAGAACATGACAAGATAGTTCACCAGGTGGCTCATATCATCGAACAGAACCCCAATGTGGGTAAAAAGAAGGCCGATGGAATAGTAAAAGAGCAAAAAAACCAGAAAGGCAGGAATAAACTCTAGTATGTGCCAGGAAAGGGGTATATGGTAGACCCACAGCATAGCCCCCAGAATCAACAATCCAAAGGCAAGCTTGATGCTATTGGTAAAAACAACCACCAGCGGGAGGATAAACTTTGGAAGATACACCTGCTTAATGATCCCCGCGTTTGCCCTGATGCACCTGGTACTCTGACTCATGGTAGTTGTTGCAACCTTCCAGGGCAAAAGAGCACAAAAAACATAGACAGGATAGGCCGGGGTCGCTCTTCTAAAGATCCCCTGTACCAGAAAGGTATAGACAAGCATATTCAAGAAGGGATCCAGAAGCCACCAGAAGTAGCCAAGGATGGTATTGCTCAGCTCGGCCTTGAGACTCGATTTCACCGAATAGGCCGTATAATGTCGATATTTCTTAAGGTCCCTGAAAAATTGTCTCACATAACGCAGCACAATATACTCCGGATCAGTTTTATCACGCAAAGAGGCCCAAGGCAAGGGAAAGGGCGCTTTCCATCACCTTGTCCATGTCGTAGTAGCGGTATTCGGCAAGCCGTCCCAAAAGATGCAGGTTCCCATACGCATCGGCCAAGGCCTTGTAGCGGCCGAACAGCGCCTCGGTATCACTGTTTTTTATCACGTAATAGGGGTTGTTCCGCCCCTTTTCATAGTCGCAGGGGTACTCCCTGCACACCACGCTCCTGCCTAAAGGAGGGGAGAGCTGAAACTGCTTAAACTCCGTGATGCGGGTAAAATCGTAGTTGTTCGGATAGTTGACCACGGCAGCTTTCTGGTAGCGGTCGACATCCATCGCCTCGAAACGGATATCCAGAGAGCGGTAGGGAAGCGGCCCCTCGCAGGAAGCAAACAGCTCGTCCACAGGCCCCGTATAGATCACATCTCCGCTAAACGGCCTTCCTTCAAGAAAAATCGTACCAGAATCAAGCCGTATCAGATCCAGGCCATCGCACTGTAGCAGCAGATGGATGGAAGGATGATCGGCCATGGCGGAAAACATGGCCGTGTAACCTGCACGGGGAATCCCCTGAAAGGGATCGGCAAAGTAGCGGTCGTCCCTGGAAAGCACCACCGGAACCCGGTCGGAGACCGAAGGGTCCACCGCCTCAGGGTCAACACCCCACTGCTTTGCCGTATAGTGGAGAAAAACCTTCTCGTAGATGAACTCGGAAAGCTCCTTGAGCTCATCATCATCCGAAGCCTTAAGCGTTCTGATCGGAACCCTGGAGCCGAAACCGAAGGTATCGATCAGCTTCCGTTCCAGCCCTGCCTGGGGGCTTTTTGGAAAAAGTGCTTCCAGGCTGTGCAAATTAAAGGGAATCGGCACAAGCCTTCCGTCGATCAGCCCCAATACCCGATGCTGGTAATAATGCCACTCGGTAAAACGGGAGAGAAAATCCCATACCCGGCGATTTTTCGTATGAAAGATATGGGGCCCGTACTGGTGGATGTAAATCCCATTTTTATCCAGCCGATCATAGCAGTGGCCGCCGATATGGGAGCGCTTTTCTATGACAAGCACCCGCTTACCACGTTCCGCCGCCTGACGGGCAGCGGTAATGCCGGCCGCCCCGGCCCCGATCACCACAACATCAATACTATCCAACACCATTATACCCCTATCGTTTTCATCATGCGTTCATCATACACGATACATCAGGGAGCCGAATGAAATAGCCAAAAGCGCGCACCTTCCCCCATTCCCTTCGCCCTTGAAGGTAAAAACGTGCCCGCCGCAATCCACTGCTCCCGTCCCTTATCGATCACGGCCGAAGGTAAGGCAGCCGAAACATGCTCTTCCCGTACCGAAACCTATCAGATTATACAAAACAGGGGCAGTCCTGAGGGGCCACCCCTGTCTGGCGATCACATCACCGTGCTCTCCATATCTTACTATTGCCCACATACCGGTAATTTTCCAGCATCCCCTGGAAACATATAACAAACATGGAAAGAACAGGGCATTGGTGGAGGCTTCTATGATGGGCTGCCATTGCTGGAAACATTATTTCATCTCTCATTTTCCCGACAGGCGCGGTATATATGTTCAGATATTGTTTTCACATCAATGCGCTATCCCGAAACAAGGACATCACATTCGAAATTATACCCCTCTGTTATACCAGATCCCGGCGAAAAAATACAGCCCTTTGTAAACATCGTAAAAAACCCCGAACCGCGGAGGCGATTCGGGGTACAATGGAGGGAATAGTAGAATACGTTCTTAGATGGCCGCTTTGTAAAGTTCGGCGACCTTCGGCCAGTTGATCACCTTGAAAAAACTCTCGATATACTCGGGTCGCCGGTTCTGATACTTCAGATAATAGGCGTGTTCCCAGACATCGAGGCCGAGAATCGGCACAAGCCCCTGCGTTACGGGGTTATCCTGATTTGCCGTGCTTAAGACGACGAGAGAACCCTTGGCATCCAGCGCAAGCCAGGCCCAGCCGCTTCCGAACCGGCTGGCTGCAGCAGCGGAGAATTCCGAAATAAAGACATCAAAACCGCCGAAGGAGCTATCGATCTTCTCGGCAAGTGCCCCATCGGGTCTGCCTCCCCCCTTGGGCCCCATAACCTTCCAGAAAAGGGAGTGGTTGTAGTGTCCGCCGCCGTTGTTCCGTACCCCGGTACGAATATTCTCAGGAAGCGCATCAAGCCCGGCAAGGAGCTCTTCGATGGATTTGCTCGCATACTCGGTACCCTCCACCGCATTGTTGAGCTTGGCAGTATAACCTTCATGGTGCTTGTCATGGTGTATGCGCATGGTGCGCTCATCAATGTAGGGTTCAAGTGCATCATAGGCATATGGTAAATCCGGTGTGATAAACGACATAAAAAACCTCCTCATGGTTCCTTTAATACTATACTAATTTACTATGATTTAAAAGAAAAAGAAAGTTTTATTGCGAGACGCTTTGCAGCTTTCTATGATTGATATCGGGAGGAATCCATATGACGACAGCAAACACACTGAGCCTTAAGCTTTTTGCCCTAACAGAGCTTATCTTTATTCTTCCGCCCCTGCTTTTGGCCCCCTACGCCACCCTCGGAGGTGTTGCAGACGTGGCAACCATGATCACCTTTGTGAAGCATCCGCTCGTCCCCCTTTCAACCGGAGCTCTGACAATCTGCGCCCTTTTGGCATTTCTGGTCATCTGGAGGCTGTTCTTCTCCCGGGCTGTTGCAAGCGGTGATACGAAAAAGCTTGCCGCTGCCGTACGAACCGGCGCCCTCCTCTTTCTCTTCTTTCTTATTCTTGAAATGCTTATCGGGCATGTTATCTTCTTCAGAGCCGTTACTACGGACCTCCCCGCAGGCAAGCTCTTTGTGTTCCTCTATCTCCTGATTTTTCTCACCTTCGTCTCCGCCCCCCTCTTTCTCTCCTTTATCATGACCATCGAACACAGCCTCTCGTCCATGGAACTCTACATCACAAGTTCCTTTTTCTCCCTCAAAAACAGAATGAACATCATCATCCCAAGTCTGGTCTTCAGCTCCATCGCACTGCTCACCACCGTCAGCCAAAGCCATCGGCTGAGAACCCTTATCGGGCCACCGCCCCCTGTAAGTCTCCTGACCACCCAGCTGATCGTTGTTCTGGCAAGCATCACCCTGACACTCATCGTCCAGAAAGCCCTTTCCCAGACCATTGCACGGCCCGTAGCAAGGCTCAAAGGGCTCCTGGAACAGGGGATGAACGGCGATGTTACCGTCAGGAGCAGGGAACTGGCCCAGGACGAAATCGGATTCTTAAGCAGAACCAGTACGAAATTCTTCATCACCCTGGATGAAAACTTCCAGGCCATCAAAAACGAATCCCAACAGCTGATCAGCAACAAGGTGATCCTCAACAGGGAAGTCGAACGGGTACACGGGGCCATTAATGAGATCGTCACCAGCATAGATAAGACCGAAAGCAGCGTTTCGGGCCAGGCACAACAGGTCGACAAGACAGCAGCCACCGTGGAAGAGCTAAGCAAAGGCGTAGATCTGCTCAACAAGGCCTTAGAGCAGCAAAAAGAGCATATCAGCAGCAGCAACGAAGTCGCTGCATCCTTCGACCGGCAGGGTGAGGATATCCGGCAGGCCGTCCAAAGTGCCATGGAGGGAGGAGAGCTCCTTGATCGCCAAAACCGAACCACCTATGACAAACTCGAAGAAACATCCGGCGGCATACAAGCCGTGGTGCGCCAGTCAGAAAACCTCATCGAGGCAAACCGCCTGGTGGCGGATGTGGCCAACCAAACCAATCTTCTTGCCATGAACGCGGCAATCGAGGCCGCCCACGCAGGGGAAGCGGGCAAAGGCTTCTCCGTTGTCGCCGACGAAATCCGATCTCTGGCCGAAACCACGGCCGAACAATCGAGGGAAATATCAGCAACCCTGAAAGCCGTTGTAGAAGCGATCAGAAAAATCGACGAAGACAACCAGGAAACCTTACGCTCCTTCAGCAAGACAAACGACGCAATCAATGAAATCACCGGCCTCATCGCACGACTCAGAGAATTCACCGAAAGCTTCACCCGCGGATCACACCAGGTCAGAGAAGCCATGGAATCGATAGAGGTCATCAACCAAGGCATTCACAGCCAATCCGACGCCATGAAAGAGGGGAATCGGAAAATCCTCTCATCCGCAGCCACCCTGCGCTCGGCCAGCAGCGACGTTCTCGCCTCGGTCAACACCATCAAACGCCAGACCAGCCACATCGACCGTGCAAGCCTCGACCTGTTGCGTACCAACGGAGAAACCGACAAGGTTATTCAGACCATGCAGAAGATGGTGTCCGAGATAAAAACAAGCGGAAAGAAGGCAGAAATGAGCCATGCTAACGATTAGCTAGTATTACGAATATTGGTGGTACGATAACTACGGCCTGGTAGTATTCAACGCTCCTTTCGTGGTACAAGTTATAATCATACAGATGTTATCTGCACGAATTCCATGTTGGTAAAGGGAATTAGGTGTAGTATTGGATGGAACATGAAAACAAAATTCTCACACGTGAATATCATTAGCAATGACTGGAGAAAATTAGCTGATTTTTATATCAGAGTATTTGATTGCAAACCCAAACCGCCAGAAAGAGATCTTTCAGGTAAATGGGTTGATACATTAACTGATTTATCAAATGCAAAGATAAAGGGAATGCATTTGCTTCTTCCCGGTTATGATATTGATGGGCCGACATTGGAGATTTTTGAATATAACGAGAATATACGTAATACCGGTAAAAAAATAAATGTAGAAGGTTTTGGACATATTGCCTTTGCAGTGGAAGATGTGGAACAAAAGTTAAATCTTTTATTGGAAAACGGGGGGTCTGTAGTTGGAAAATTGATTGATGCAGAAATAGATGGGGTTGGAAAGATTACCGTAGTTTATGCAAAAGATATAGAAGGCAATATTATTGAAATTCAAAAATGGGAATAAAAAGAACACCACACCTAACAGAGAAAATAACGAAAAATCTTTACGCTACTAAAAAGGTGATGTATGAAGAAGAAAATGAGGATTGGTCTTATAGTAATTCTGTCATTATTCGTTCTAATCATGGAGGAGTTCCTATTTGGAGCCCTTCTTCCGTATTCTCCCGTGTTCATCGGCTTTCATAAAGTCGAGAATGATAAAGTTTCTATCTATTACCATAAAAACTTGTATCTTGATATTGATGAAGTATCAAAAATTATTGCCGAATCGGAAGATTTCCATACATTAACATATACGAAAAGAATTAATATTATTTTAACAGAATCGGAAAAAGAGTTTTATAGATATACATTCAGTACGTTTCGTTTCTTAGCGGTGAAAAACAAAATATTTGTCTCAGGAAGAAACATACAAGATAGTCAAAATGGGAAAATCCATATGTACGCATATCTAAAACATGAATTATCACATCTGCTCATATATCAGAATATGTCACCAATCAATTATTTTCGAAATACAGTTCCCGGTTGGCTTTTAGAGGGTATTGCAACCTATCATTCCGGAATGATTGGACAGGATTCGTACTATTCCAAGGATGAAGTGTATAAAACTATTCAAAATGGGATATTTCTAAATCCAATTGATTGGAAATCAGGATTTCTCGTTTCTCAGAGTTCTATAGTAAAAGAGTTTCCTTTATCCGGAAATGATAAGTATTTCTTTATTTACTCTGAACTTGGTTGTGTCATAGAGGATTTGATTCAACGCTTCGGGCACGATTCTTTCATTAAATACATGAAACTATCCATGAAAAATGGAGACAATGAATCAATATTCTATAAATTTTTTGGTATAGAATATAAGGATTACATTAAGCAATTTCAGGAGATGGTCCTTACTTCCTAAGAATACGTAGAGGGGATTATATGATCATACAAAAAATGGAAATAGATCATTATGCAGAAGTAAAAAGAATCTGGACAACAACTGATGGCATGGGCTTACGTTCAATTGATGATTCTAAAGCAGGAATTGAGAAATTCCTATTAAGAAATCCAAATACAAACTTTATATGTAAAATGGATAATAGTATTGTTGGAGTAATTCTTTCCGGACATGATGGAAGACGGGGGTATATTTATCATACAGCTGTCAAAAAAGAATTTAGAAAACAGGGAATCGGAAAAAAGCTTGTTGAAGAAGCAATCTTGTCACTCAGAAATGAAGGGATAAACAAAGTCGCTTTGGTGGTTTTCAAGAATAATTCCGGGGGAAATAGTTTTTGGAAAGCATTGGGCTTTGAAGAAAGAAGTGATTTGATATACCGAAATCTGTCGTTACATGCTGAGAATATATAGTACTTGCCCTGTCCCCGGAAAATCTAAAGAAACAGTACACTACCTATAAATGCTGTTTTAAAAAGTCTATACATGACCGTTCCATTTGTTTTAATCCTAGCTCCTCTATTGGGAAATGCCCAGCCCTATCCAAAATTACGGTTTGTTTTTTACATCCTAAACGATTGTAAAAAAGATTGATAGTAGCGATCAAAAGGTTTCGCACTTTCAGATTTGATCGTAAGTGGATCTTTAATTCTGCGGTAGCGTTACATTGAGCCATTGTTCTCACTCCTTCAGGATTTTGTATCACTACTAAACCCTTCGGAGGAAACAATGGCTCCTTTTACTTAGTCAAATGTCAACACCGGAATGAAATTGCAGTTTTTCACCGGAGTTAAATTGCAGAGTTCCGGCAAAAATCTTTAGAAGCCAACGGCTCCAATTTTCATTCTGTCTTTCATGCGATACGAATCACCCTTCAGGCTGACTACATGCGAATGATGTAGGAGCCGGTCTAAGGTAGCAGTGGCGACCGCATCATCAGCCATAATCTCACCCCACTTGCCAAAGGTCTTGTTTGAAGTGAGGATGATAGATCCACGTTCATACCGGGTGTTGATG
>NZ_KB899449.1 GCF_000378205.1 Sediminispirochaeta bajacaliforniensis DSM 16054
TTCGCCTTCTCTACCTTCGCCTCCAGTATCCTCGTATTACTGTCCTTTATCGCTGCTCCTGAAAGGTCCACTCCGTAATCAAAACTCGGCGCTTCAAAGTACTCGTACACCCCTATCCTCTGTTTCTCCGTCTCCGTCGCCCACATCGTCGAGTCTACTATCGCTTCCCTCTCGTAATTACTCCCCTTCCTTCGAAAACCGGCCACCGTCATCGTCTTGTCAAGGTTCTTCTCCAAACCCCTGTTCGCGCTGGCCACCTGCTCCCGTATCCTCTCTTCCGCTTTCTCATCTGGGCGTCCCCCTCGCTTCTCGCTCGGGTCGGGATTGCTCCGAAGTCCGCTTCGCTCCCGTCCTCGCACTCTGTGCTCGGACCGGCCTTACGGCCGTTCTCCGCATCCCTGACGCTCGGTCATCGATTTGTTTTTTGGGAAAAATAAGGCGTATTCAGGACAAGAAAAACGGACGTTCTATAGAATATCTCTACCATAGTTTTTTTGTAAAAAGAGAACCTTTTGCCGAAATTCTATGTTGTCGTCTGGTTTTCCCTCCTCACACAGCTGGGCTTCACTGACAATGAAAATCATCCTCCGCCTTGTCTTTCGGTAAAATCCTGTAAAGCAGCCAGGGCTGTTTTACGATCCTATGGTCAGCGAGTTTCTGGACCGAAAACTTGCGGTTCAGAAACAGCAGGAGGTGCCGGTGATGTATTTGTGCCGATATAAGGATCAGGCTCACGAGTTAAGACGGCACTTATGCAGGTATCATCCCATCTCTCACCAGGGTACACATCCTTGATTTCAAAAACTACCTTTTCGGCTGGTCGGGGAAATCGAATCTCATCAAACCTGACCATATCCTCGAATCGATATTCAAACTCAAACGGTTCTCCGGAATCAGCAGAACGAATAATCGCTGTTTTAACACGGTTATTTGCTTTGAATAAATGTCGGCGTGTGGGATCTACAAAACCGTTTAACATTACTACATCATTACTTGGTTCACTAAAACTTATTTCCAGGCATTCTCCTATCCCAGGCCCCTCTACCCCTTCCACCCAGGGATTTGCATCTCCATTCCAATAGCTTCTCTCTCCATCTTCTATAATTCTCTTCGTTAGGCCGGAGACAGAATAGGATACCTTTTTTCCATTGAGTATTTCAGTAAGGGTAGAACTTGCACTAATCACAGATACATAACCTTTTGTATAATCTAAACGAAAAAATAATTCTAACTTCTCAGAAGGTGGCTTACCTCGATCGTTCTCGATTGTTTCATCTGCTCCATATAAAATGACTGAATTATCCCCTCCTTTATCATTTTCTACAGGCTTCCCGGAAAATAAAAAAAGAAACCGACTCCCTAAAATAAGACATTTAAGCTGATCATTAAGATATACTGCATTATAACCATTAGGTGTTTCGAAGATATCATTTTCAAAAATAACTTTTTCAACTTTTTTTTTGGGTAAACCAATCCCTTGTGTCTCAAATCTTGTAATAATTAAAGCCTGATTCCTAACTTTAAATGTATCTGTTGTTATACTTCTTGATGATAAATTCTGATAAAAAAAATTAATAGGAATCACTATCGAACAAGCAACAAACATATCTCCAATAAAAAACAACAACTTTTTAATGCCCATAGTAACCTCTAAGAGCGCTCCAATCTTCATGTATCACTGTCCCCATATTAAACTGAGGAAACACCTTCCAATCAGATAAGTTCTTTGTGATTATAAGCTGATTCGCATCTGTATTTACTATACAGCCATCTGAAATCAAATAGTCCAATGGCTTTTCGAGAAAATCAAGACCTGGCGTTGCTTGATGCTCCTTCCAAGGAGCATCCCGGTTTGGGGATGGAAATCCACTCCAATTACCATCGGCCCCAAAACTACCTCCATCAATTGTTTCTCCATTCTTTAGCAGAAACGTCATCAATCGAAATTTACTCGATCCAGAACCATAACTGGTAAAAAACGGACTATCTGCCTTAATGGTATTTCCCTGCACCCTACCAAATGCAGAATAGTAGCCTGTTGGCTGAGAAAGGGACGCGGATAGAGTATTATCTACTGTCTGTACATTATCTATAAAAAAATGAGAAATACTATTTCCATCAATACTCTTCTTTATGTATTCAGATGAATCTAATTTGTTGTATTCATTCCTTAAATCTCGATCCCCTCTACTTCCTAAGAAACTTTCAGCCAAACGCGTATGCACAATATCCACCACAAACTTATCATACTCTCCATTCGTCATACTCTGATCAAATCCAATCGAATAGCCAGCCCAATTGTCTGTAATCTTGAAATCAGCAATACTGTCCCCATGCCATCCATTACTCGCATCCCATGTCTGACCTGCTCCCTCTTTTAACAGCAGTTCTCCCATGAGTTTCTGCTGCTTATCAACTGGCAAATCACCAAAAGAAAATTGTCCGTTTACAGAGAGTCTTGCAACCCATGTCCGAACTCATTCCCAGCACATCCTGGAGGGTCTGCTCATTATAATTACTCATATCCGCCGGATTCACACCCAACAACTCCGATGCTCTATCCATTCCAATGTATTGGATCAAGGATTGGCTCACTGATCTCGTTTCCGTATCTACGAGTTTAACCCGTTTCCCATTTTCATATATATAGTTCCCTTCAGCATCAGCCAGATACAAATCAGCCTTATTGTCATTTAACAAACGTCCGTCTGTGGTCAACTTCCAATAATCCGCACTCGAGTCATACCCTCCGGCACGTCCGGATATCCCGGCTTCTCCCCCTCCATACAATGCAGCAAGGTCTCCCATAATCTCTGTTCCGACAAAGGCTCCATACCCGTAGTCATGCCTCATTCGATCCGCCATCAGCGTGTGCCCTATCACTGCCGCTTCCGTCTCTTCTACCTGTTCCAGCTCACTTCCCACGACTCCGTCACGGTACGCTTCATGCTGCAACAACACTCCTGCCAGCAGCTGCTCTTCCTTGCTTCCTCCATTTCCTGCAAGATAGATATCTCGGCCACCCTTCCCATTCGCCACCGTCTGCGCCTTCTCCTCCTAAATGCAGCTCAAGCGCTCCTGTTCCCATCACCTTCGCTACATTCAGTGTGCTTTTTTCTGTCTCATCCGGGCGTCACCCTCGCTTCTCGCTCGGGTCGGGATTGCTCCGAAGTCCGCTTCGCTCCCGTCCTCGCACTCTGTGCTCGGACCGGCCTTCAGGCCGTTCTCCGCATCCCTGACGCTCGGCCTTCGGTTTGTTTCTTGGAAAAATAAGGCGTATTCAGGACAAGAAAAACAGACGTTCTATAGAATATCTCTACCACAGTTTCACGTTTGAAATACGAATCCCTTTGCAAGGAATACTACTCACTCATCATATACTATCTCAATGAGATGGCTACTTTCTCCAGCCATCTCAATATAACAATAAATCGTTTATTCGTATTTCATCGTTTACAACATTCTGCACCAAAGCTAATCTGACTACATATTAAGGATTCTTTGCAAATCGCTTTTTATTCTTCTGACAAGGTATACACTGTACCGTCTATATCAATAGTATTTTCATTCATCGTTCCTGTTAAGGAAATATCTCCGGCCTGAATGCTTATTTCATCTCCGGTAATTTGAAACGAACCAAACTCTAAGGTAAGCAGCATCGAAGCATCTTCCGTATATCTATCTACCGAATATGAAGCCATTCCTGAACTGGCACCCTCCACTATCGCAATACTCGCAACATCACGGTATTCTTCTGTTTCTGTTACATTCAGGAAAATGATAAAATTACTGTTACCATCACCACTGCTTGTAGTAGAACTCCCTCCGGGCTCGGTTACGCAAGAAAATACCAACGTCATCAGAAAAAAAATCACTAATCCTTTCACAATTCTTTTCATAAAATTCTCCTTTTTGTTTTCCTTTCATTCAACTGTAATCTTAACTATCTAATCTACAGCATTTTTCTATTGGGCCTCATAACGGCCTTTCGCTTCTTCAAGATACTCTAACGCCAAACCACTGTTTCGGGTATGCAATATATCAGGATTCACAAACAGACCAGAAATTGCCATATCGTCCCATTTTTCTCCATCATACACATCCTGTACCGTTAATCGAACGCTCTTAACTTCTTGGGGAAAATCTATCTGGGCAAAATGCACATAATCCTCAAACGTATACTCAAAATCATCAAACCCCTCTCCGCTTACCCTTACGGTTTTCATTCGCGCATTACGCTTATACAGATGCGGCCTTTCAAGATCCACAAAACCGTTTAAGACCACAACATTATCTACCGGTACATGGAAATCTATATCAATACTTACCCCTTCTCCGTTCCCCGCAGCTCCCTCTACCATCGGGCTGGAATCGTTCACAAAATACATCGCGACTCTTGCTCTACTTGGAAAACTGTAAAACCAACGATACTTCAGCATATCATCATCATAGACTACTTCCTCTCCTCTTACGGCTTCCTTCAGAAAAGGCACAGACAGGGATATCCTGCTGATTACCTGGGGTAAAATGAATGTTGTATCAAACAATTCCTCATCGATATCTTCAGGGGTATCCCGAAGAAGAAAAGTCCTTGCATCCTCAATTCTCTGTATTGTCTTTTGATAATAAGAATTATTTGTACGTGTTGTCGCAAAGTACCCGCCGCCCATAATCGCTACTTCACGGGTATCTCCATCCCAGTATCTCTGGTAAAGATTCTCATCTGTCTGTAAGGATGATAAGGCTATACGGGTCTCTTTCCTTCCTTCACATATGTAAAAATTCTCGCTGTCACAAACAAAATACGGATATAACCCGTCCTCTTCTTTCAATCCCTCTAAGTTCTGAATATTTAGTGAATCACTAGTAAAACTAAATAGCTCTGTCACTTCATCAAGACCCTGGATATACGAACTGGGGGGAAACATCCATATTTCCTTATCCTCTCCGTAAACATTCTGTAGAAACCAGAATGGAATAAAAGATAGGATTAAAATCAGCTTTTTCATACGTCACACCTCAAGGATTGTAGATCTGTAGATACCGATTATATTTCTGCTGGATAGTACCAAACAGTACGTAACCATACGGTAAACCTAATGTATCGGTAAGATAAGAAGTATAATTTGTGAAGTTTTCCTTACTTGTTACTCCGCATCCGGTATTCCCGTAATATCTTGCAGGATGCTGCAAATGCCTTCCATCAGGAGGTCCATATCCGGCATCTCCGTTTGCACCATCAATTACCACTTACTTCCAATCAACGGGAAGCATAAGTGCCGAGATAGCAGTGTCTTTCCATTTTGCTCCAGGATACACACTCATAATAATCAGCCTCATCGTTTTTACCGGTCTTGGAAAAACAATCGTCTTGAAATAGACGAAATCCTCAAATTGAATTTCTTGCTCCATCTCTTCTCCCTCTTCAGTTGTCCCTATAACGCTTGCTCTTTTTACCCTGCTATTGAGCCGGTATAAATGCGGTCTTGTCGGGTCGACAAATCCGTTCAGGACATAAAATTTCTCCTTGGGTACCTCGCTATCGATCTCTATCCATTCCCCTTCCCCATACCCAGCACTGTCCTCTACCCACGGATATGCAATCGGATTATAATACGTCTTATAATATGGCCGACCGAACAGCATAAAGTCAAAGATGTATTTCCCATCATAGTTAACCCGCTGCCCTCCCAACACTTCTGAGTAAGAACCGCTTGTCGTTATGCTCTTTTTGCTAATAGAATAGGATGACCTATCAAGATACGGAGCGGTATAATATTGCAATGAATTCTCATAATTTTCTCTTTCTCTTTTAATACGATTTTCTCTCACCATTCCTATCTCAAGGTCATTGACGGAAGCATACTCTCCAGTGCTCATGTCCTTATCAAACACCAGAATATATTCATTCCCAAGAATAACATACATCATGCTACCTTCGATAACAAACTCAATAAATCCTGTTTCTTCATCAAGCATCATGCTCTCAATAGGAAAAATCTCTGTTTTCTCCGTCACTCCGTTATAGTGATATTCCATCAAAATATTTTTTCCATCACGTAGAAATAATACTCCTTCAAGATATCCCATATCTATCGTCTTTGGATCAACGAACGAGTTATATACTTCACTCATCCAATCCTCAGCACACAGGGGAAACCGAAACAACTGCAACAGAATGAGCAGGATCAATGTCCGTAATACTTTAGCCATTGCTGGTACTCCTTTTCATAATCCCTTTCAAGGATGGTTGAACGGTAAGCGGTAATACTTCCCTTCTTGGAAAAATCTGAAAATGCATTATTCTCCGTGAAAATATTTACGGAGGAATGGAATGAGGAAGATAATAAAGAATTGGCAGGAAGTATTTGAGCAGCATAGTCAGAGCGGCAAGACAATACCGGAGTTCTGCAAAGAAATAGGTATTCATCCGAATACTTTTTATAAGCATAAAAAAAGGATCGGTGATGACCCGAAAAAGAGATCTGAAATAATAGAAATAAATCCCGTTCAATCTGCAGCAGCTATCCCAATAGTACTGAAGTCCAAAAAGTTTTCAATTTCAATAACTACCGGATTTGATGAATGCTTGCTGAAATCAGTTCTGAAAATAATCGGAGGACTCGAATGATATTCGATTATAGCGATTATCGATATTTTATCCGGCCCGGTAAAACTGATTTAAGAAAAGGAGTGAATGGATTGAGCCTGCAGATTCAGAACGTAATGAGGAATGATCCATTCTCAAAAAGCCTGTTTCTGTTCTGTAACGGCCAGCGTAAGCTGATGAAAATTGTGTATTGGGATCGTAACGGCTTCTGCCTATGGCAGAAAAGGCTCGAGAAGAACAAGTTCCCCTGGCCGGAAACGGAAGAAGAGGCCCGGGAGATAAGGCTTGAAGAGCTTAAGATGCTGCTCGACGGAATAGATTTCTTTAAAGCGCATAAAGAATTACAGTATTCACGTGTATAGCCTAGTAATTATTTTGTTATTTTGATATGCTCTGTTTTAGTGAATAGGGAAGCTGAGCTGCAAGAGGAAATAGCGCGACTCAAACATGAGAATCAGAAATTAAGAGAACAGGTAGGTTTACTGCAGTTACTGCATTTCGGAACAAAAACAGAGAAGTTCACCAAAGAGGATAAAAACCAGGCATCCCTGTTCAATGAAGCTGAAGATTCCGCGTTTGAACAGAAGGAAGGAATAGAACCTGAAACCCGCAAGGTAAAAGCCTACACCAAAACAGTTCGCAAGAATGCCGGAAGAAAAGCCCTGTCAGAAGGCTTACCACGCGAAATAGTTGAATACGACATTGATGAAGAAGATAAAACATGTGCCTGCGGAGCCGAAAAGGTCTGCATAGGAGAAGATGTTTCCGAGCGGCTCTGTATAGTTCCTGCAAAAGTAGTAGTCAGACGTGAGATAAAGAAGAAGTATGTCTGCCGTAATTGTGAAGGAACAGAAGCCGATGAACCAGGTGTTCAGACCGCTATAGGGCCTAAGTGTCAACACCGGAATGAAATTGCAGTTTTTCATCGGAGTTAAATTGCAGAGTTCCGGCAAAAATCTTTAGAAGCCAACGGCTCCAATCTTCATTCTGTCTTTCATACGATACGAATCGCCTTTAAGGCTCACCACATGGGAATGATGCAAGAGCCTATCCAGAGTTGCAGTGGCGACTGCATCATCAGCCATAATCTCACCCCACTTGCCAAAAGTTTTATTTGAAGTGAGGATGATAGATCCACGTTCATACCGGGTGTTGATGAGCTGGAAAAACAATGCAGCCTGTTCTGAATTGAGATTCTCGTACCCGACTTCATCAATCAGAAGGACATGGGGTTTTCCGAACCAGGTCAGCTTGTTCTTTAGCCGTCCCTGGTCCCGTGACCGCTGTAATCGTTCCAATAGGTCCAGACAGCTGATAAAGTATGCGGTGTAGCCATTTAGGCAGGCTTTTTGTCCCAGGGCCGTCATGAGGTGAGTCTTTCCCAGACCGCTTGGTCCGAGGAGAATGATGTTTTCCCTGCGCTCAATAAACGCCAGATTGGACAGCTCGTTGAACTGCTTCTGAGTAAGTCCTCCCTTTGGCCAGGAGAGATCGAACGCTTC
>NZ_KB899450.1 GCF_000378205.1 Sediminispirochaeta bajacaliforniensis DSM 16054
CAACAATCCCAACTGCCCCTTTGTCATCGGCTCGGTGCACACCAAACGGACCCCTCCCTACTACGAGCAGGACGGAGCCAACGACAAGAAGTACATCAGGACAAGAAGCGGCCTTGAGATCATGATGAACGACAAGGAAGGAGAAGAGGAGCTTGTGATCAGCGCCAAAGAGGGGAAGATGAGGATCAGCCTCTCATCGGCCGGCATTCAGATCGTCAACGAACTTGGGGACATCAACATCAAGTGCAGAAAGCTTACCGCTTCATCCAGCCAGGCCATCATCAAGGCAAACGCAAATCTGAAGGCCAGCTCAAAGGGGAATGTGGGCCTTGATGCCTCAGGTGATATGAGCATCAAGGCCGGAGGGAATGCCGTCTTTGAAGGTTCGAAGATCGCCATCAAGGGGAGCACCGGAGTAACGGCGGAAGGCAAGCAGGTGGCAAAGCAGGACGACCCGGTTGTAGGGGTTGATAAGCACGATGTGCAGATACCCACGAGCAAGGGGTGGAAGACCCTGCCGAAGCTGCCCCACCCCTATGTGGGAAAGCTTGCAGACGGGCTGTCCAGTGATGTAACGGTAAACAACAAACCTGCCGCGGTGAAGGGGTCGAAGTCGGCCTTTTCCCCGGGCCACATTCCCATAGGAGGGGTGAAGTTCAAGAAGAACCCGAACAATGAGGGAGAGGTAACATCCGGCACCATTGGAAGTGTGAAGATCAACGGGAAGGAGGCGGCGGTGTTGGGAGCGAAGGTGAAGACCTGCACCGATCCGCAGCCGGCCGAGAACTGCAGCATCTTTGCCTTTGGGACGGCGGTGGCCATCCCGTTTATGCCGCCGGGCTTTGATCCCGAGCAGTACAGGCGGGATGGAGGGTTTGTGGTGAACACCACCCAGGTGGTGGCGCCCAGGGGGACGCCCAATGCCTTGAAGGATGAGCGGAGTATCTCCAGCCCCCAGTGGAGTGCTTCTACTGCCACGGTGGGAGAAGAGGTAACGCTCTCTGCGAATGTGGAGAGTCAGAACGGACTCAGAAGCCCGGTGTACTTCATGATCTACCCGGAAGGAGCCGACCCTGAGGTTGACCCGAAGATAGCAGAGCTGTCCACCGTGGTGGAGCGTGGCCGGGCGGAAGTTACCTGGAAGTACGTGTATGTGCCTGACCCGCAGAAGCCGCTGACCGAGAAGCCGAAGTTTTTCTTTGTGGCCTGGGCATTCAGGTGCGGCAAGCACCGGAGCGGGGTGATTGAGATGGGGCAGGATGTAAAGGCTACCGTCTGTGATGCACTGGGAAACCCTCTGGGTTCGGTTTCCTACACATTGATACAGCCCGACGGGAGTGAAACAGAGGGAACAACCGGGGATGATGGAATTGTTGAAGAGACTGGTCTGATTCCTGGACGCTACGAAATCGTCTTGAAGCAGGAGGAAGAAGATGAGTGACACACAATCCAGAGAAGAAGAAGAAGAGAAGGAAAAACCGATAGTCATTGAAATAGATATGAATAAACAAACCGGCGGCGAATATCACCTGACACTGGAGACCGGAAAACGATATACCATCGTCATGCGACGCCCCCGCTTCCGCTTATCCCGGTAATAGAAAAAAGGAGATAGAACTACCATGAGCATCACCTTTCCCTTTGAAAACAGGGCGGCACAGGCCCTTTCGAATAATCTTGGCTTTGGCGGAGGATTTTATCCTCTTGGAGAGAACAATCTCTGGCATGGCGGTGTGCACCTCCAAAGTGTTGTTGATCCCGAGACCCATCTTCTGCGGCCCATAAAAACGGCCTATCAGGGAGAGCTTGTTTGTTCCCGGTTTTCCGAAACCTATATAAGTCAGGATCTTCCCGAACGCCTTAGCGCGGACGAGGTCAGGAACCTGAATACCCGGGGCCGGGCTGTGGTTTTGCGTCACTACACGGAACGGGAAACTGGTGGACTCATCTTTTTTGAAAAGAATACGGGAACCATGTCTCCGGAAGATGAAGGTGAACTAAAAAGCACACTGAACCTCTATTACTCCAACAGCTTTGCCCTGGTCCGCCATCAGGCTCATACCCCCTTCGGGCAGGCGATTACTTTTTATACCCTGTACATGCATCTCAAACCCTATGGACTGCTTTCGGAAGAGGATACATCAAGGCTCTTTTATTTCCACAAAACCATTACCGCAGAGGCAGAATATGCAAGCCTCGGTCTGGCCCTGTATCAACATAAAAACGGCACCGGCATTCGGAAATACCTTCCCGAAGAAAGCTACCTTGAAGTCACAACCGATCCCCTTTGGCACCTTCCGGAAGAAAATACCACTCTTGCACAGGTGAGAAGCCGCTACCTGCCCCATCAGGGTATGGAAGGGTTTATCAACCTCAGCTATTGCACCCTTGTTGAAGAAGCAAGCTACAAGGCGGCGCGGGAGCTGGAGTTCTATCATCGGGACAGCGGAGAACTCATTGGGACCATTCCCGCAGATACCCTGCTCACCATTCCCGACCAGGAGACGTATGTTGAAGACCGGGACGATGAGCGGAGGCACCAAAAAGCAGCACGGCAAACAGGAAACAGGCATGTCTATCTCAGGGTTGCCTCGGGCGAGCTTGTCATCAGCCAGGAGATGGCCAGGCAAGGGGAACTTCGCTACTATCCCGCTAACAGGCCCTTTCGCAGAACCAGTGACGGACGCTATGTCATGACACAGGATGCCGACCTGTACAAGGACAGATGGGGCTTCTCTGCGAAGAAGCTTTACGAAGGTGATGAAATCGAAATAGTGGACACGCCGGACAGGGGGCTGCTCGGCATGCTTCACACAGAGGTACGGCTCAAGCTCGACGGAATAGTGGATGGTCTGGTCTACATCACAGAGGCGGATATCACCATAACACCGGCTGTCTACCAGGTGCAATCCCGCCTTCATGCTCGGGAAGGAGCCGCGGGAGAAATTGGTCGCGGGGACAAGACAGGTATCAGGGTCAGAAGGATTCCCGGCCGATACCGTGACGAGGAGCGGCGTATCTGCAACGAAGCCATTGATATTATCTCCAGAGGCGATCCTGTTTATTTTGAAGACCTGGACAGATTTCTGGACCTGCGCTTTGGAGAAAGCTCCTCTGCATATCTCAAGCTTGATCCTGCGTTTTATGATTACCCGGAGGGAGAAGCATATGTATATGTCGGGGCAGGCGAGGAGAACAGGGAGGAATATCAGGTAGCCTTCGATCTTACCCCGCCTGACTACGCAAAAGATGTTGAGCGCAACGGCGAGGTGGTTTTTTACGGAGATCCCATACCGATACCCTCTTCTGCAGTTCTGGGCTACGCCGGCGACATGCTTGAAGACAAAGACATTGTTCATTTTGAACTCTTCACCGACAATACCGATTTTCTCACCCCCATGAAAAAAGATGGCACGATTGAGGACAAACCGGTTTATCGAATAGAACCGGGAACAACAGGATTCAAAAGGTGTGCAGACATTGCCGTAAAGGCTCCCAGGGAGCACGCAATTCCCGGCCTCAGCTGCCTCGAAATCATTATGCATGATGGTGAGCGCCTTGGATCACTGCCGTTCAGCAATGCCCGAAGGGTGAGAAGGGCCTCGGGAACACCCATTGAGGCCTGGGTGCTCTGGGTACCGGAAACCTGGGACACCGCTATGAGGTGGGACGGCCATCGCTACAAAGGCCAGGCAGATACCCACATCAATGTCTTCACCTCCTGCCCAACCGAACAGGAGAAAGAGCCTGAGAGCGTGGAGGTGGTGATCTATGAGGATGAAACTTTCGAGCTCATAGCTACCAGTGCCACTATACCACAGGCCTTGAGCGGGCAGACTCAATCTGAATACGGCGATTACAGAAAATTCCGCTTCCACCGGGCACTGGAAGACGGGGAAACTTCCCAGACATTTTTTATCGACCTCACCGAGACAACCACCAAAGCCATTATTGAAAACAGGATTATCGAGCTGCAGGAAAATCTCACAGAAGTCTATGATGCAAACCCCGAACAGCATGATTTTTCCGAAGACGATACCAGGGAGATTACGCAGCAACACCACTTCGAGCGCATCAGGGATATCGCTCTGGATGTACATGACAATAGGTATGTGCTCATTGAAACGAGCCCCGACACCGAGGCATGGATTGCCGAAGATCTGTTTACCAGGGTCATCACCAGGCTCAACTATTTTAACTGGGGGGATTTCTTTCAGGAGTTCGATGATCCGAACAAGGACGGTATCATGGAGCTTGGAGAACTTCTGGCGAACGTCCTTCCTCCCGGGGTATCTGTTCCCGGCACGCTGGCCGAGGGCGGAGTGCTGGCTGCCCTGCGAAATGATGAGATACGGGAGGCTGCAAACAAACTGATTGTCAAACACAAAAGTGAATGGGATACTAAAAGTAATGATTACTTTAACGCGTTAAAAAGGCACCCTTACCGGCTTAGCGATCCTGAGGTTGAAGAGGTACGAGCCTTCAGCAGCAATCTTGATTTCTGGCAGGAGGCAGCAGCCGTCCTTCCTGCCTCCGACAACCTCACCTTTTTCCATCCCGTCACGTTCCTTACCCACCTTGAAAAGGTTACCCAGGTCGACTGGATCGAGTTCATTGAAGGGATGCAGTTGATTGATGATCAGTATTATGCCGGCAGGATAAGGGACAAGGAGATAAGGATATTGCATTCATATAATACCCGGGAATTAACACTTACCGGTCTCAGGTCGGAAGTCATAACAGAAGATGGAAAAACCCGGGGAGAAAACATGAAGATGGTATTGAATACCTGCCTCGACTTTCTCTTTGATCCTGAAGCTGATGATCTGAACAGTATTCAAATAAATTGCTTTTTTCAGACAGAGGGACGCTCCCGGGCTTCATCTCACAGGACAGGATTAGCCATTGATTTGGGAGGACCGGACTTTAAATTCAATGACCAAACGATACCTTTCGATAAAGAAAAGGCCTTACGCTATGCAAATATTCTGGGGCGCCTTGGGGTAAAGGCCATCCTCTTTAACTGTCAATACGTCATTGACAAGGCGGAATACAGAAATGTATATGGACATAAACAACACGAACACCATTTTCATCTTGACTTTCATTATTCATCATTTTCAAGTGCTTCCAGTAATTTCAACTGTTGGGGTAGGTATAAAAGTACAGATGGAGAATTGGAAAGATATTCTTGTTGTAATTATGAGAATTGTAACTATAAGCAAAAGAGGCCACTGCAGTCATGAAACTGTAACTATTTCCTCTTCCATATTTCAGGCGTAGACAGTTCTCCTTCCTCAACCATCTGCTTTAAAACAGGTGGCCAATGATCTATCAATAGCATTAATTCCAATTCATCATTTTCAAACGAAAGAACTCTATAGCGATATAGGGTCATTCCGCTACTTTTTCGATACTGAAACACATATTCTTTCTCATCGTAGGACCAGCTTCCTGTATAGATACCTCCAGCATCACCTGCCTTTACAACAAATTCTTCCTTGAAAATCAAGTAAGAATTATTGTTAAATTCTATCTCATCCGATGGCTCTAAATCCTCCGAATTATTCAGATAATAAGAAGAAACAACGCTCCATTCCCCGGGAACAATATCCACAAATTGCAAACCTTCGGGATGCTCGGGCGCCTGTATTTCGGGGTCTGCACGTTCTTCCTCAATGACTTCACCCTTGGCAGCCTGTGAAGCTCCTGCATCTGCTTCTTTCGATGCACCACAAGAGGGAAAGGAGAAAAGAACAACAACACTCAGGAAAGCCATTTTCACTTTTTCCATACATACTCCTTCAATACCTTTTTCTGTAGTATACAAAACCCCTCTTCTTTTGAGAAGCTTTTTCCCATCCGTCACGTTCCTTACCCACCTTGAAAAGGTTACCCAGGTCGACTGGATCGAGTTCATTGAAGGGATGACACAGATAGGGCAGACAACCACCTATAGAGGGCACATCAATAATAAAACGGTGTACATTGAAGAATACGAGCGAACACAAACCCTTGCGGCGCTGCGAAATCATGAAGCAGCGCCCCGTGGAACCACCTATGCCGAAAACATGAACATGGTACTGGACAATATCCGGAGTTTCCTCTACGACCCGGACGTCGATGACATAGAAGAAATCACCTTTACCTCCACCTATCGACCGGATAACGCATATTCCCATGGATCGGCTCTTGCAATGGATCTGAGTGGACGAAACTTTACCTTTAGCAATAACTCAAACCTGCCCTTTGACCGGGAAGCTGCTTTACGCTATGCAAATGTTTTGGGCCGGTATGAAGTGAAATCGATCCTCTTCAATTGTCAATATGTGAGGGATAATGTAGACAAAAAGAATGTTTTTGGACTCAAACAGCATGAACATCATTTTCATGTTGATTTTGGTGTTGAAAGCTTTTCCAATGATACCCAAAGATTTAACTGTTGGGGTTCCTATGTGCCTTTTGGAGCAACAGTTGAAAAAGGAGAAAGAAGATACAGATGCATCAATCATGCAAATTGTACATACAAAAATAAAAGAAAGTAGCCTACGGCAAACTGCTTAATCGGTCGCTTTTATCCATGTTTCTGGCTTGAGAGATTCTTTCGGAATTCTTTCTTGCCAGAATTTATCTAGATGATCTATTAATTCTTGTAACTTCATTTCATTTTGCTGATAAGAAAGCACCTTAAATCTATAAATCATACCATTTATTTCATACTGGAAAATATGTTCCATTTCATCATATGACCAGGATCCTTTGTATACTCCCCCCAGATCACCGTAATCAACAGTAAAATCTTTGTTAAATACTTGAAATCCTAAAGAATCAGCATCAGGGCTTTCAGCAGCTTCGCGCTCAAGTTCTTCTCGTTTTTCATCAGAAAGGACAACACTCCACTCCCCAGGAACAACATCTACAAATTGCAAACCTTCGGGATGCTCGGGCGCCTGTATTTCGGGATCTGAATTTCCTTCTTGAATAACTTCACCCTCTGTACCCCGTGAAGTTCCTGCATCTGCTTCTTTCGATGCTCCACAAGAGAGAAAGAAGAAAAGAACAACAACACTCAGGAAAGCCATTTTCACTTTTTCCATACATACTCCTTAAATACCTTTTTCTGTAGTATACAAAACCCCTCTTCTTTTGAGAAGCTTTTTCCCTCTTAGGAAAACAGAAAGATGATCTGGCTCTTGCCACTCTTAATCACCTTATCAGCAGTGTTTAGTTAGTTGCATTCATCTAAAATTTCAATAATGAAAATCATTTTATGCATGAAAACTACTGAACAAAATTAATCATTCGAGCTATACTCTGTATTAATAATAATTGATAAAAATAATGTAACGTAAAGGTACGACATTGATAAAATGTATTATCAAAAAATCGCAATTTTCCACGGACTAAAAGGGAAAGGGGCTATGCCCCCTTTACGGAGCATGCCGCTTCGTATTCACAAGACGCTTGAAGAACAAAGACGGCGCATTGAAGTTAAGCAAGTACCCAACAGGAAGATGCGACAACTTCAAATAATTGAACAGCTGCGATTCCATCCCGCTTGTTACCTGCCCTACCGCCTTCAGTTCCACAAGAATACGATCTTCAATAACAAGATCTGCACGAAAGGACCCAACAGATATCCCGCGATAGGAAACAGCAACCCCCTTCTGCCGTTCACAGACAAGCCCCTGAGCCTCAAGCTCTATGACAAACTATGCTGAGCCCGTTTGTCAAACAGTTTTGCAAACTATTTAAGGTGGAACCTACCGGTATAATCTGACTATGCAGCAGCTTTAAGCTCCTTTTCCTGGAATGATATATACATCTCTTCCGGAGTCCTATAATCCAGGCCCTGATGAAATCTTCGGCTGTTGTAGAACCTGAAGTACCGGGTAAGTCCGGTTTTCAGTTCTCGCACTGATTCATAGGACTTCAAGTAAATATCTTCATACTTGAGAGTTCGCCAGAACCGTTCA
>NZ_KB899451.1 GCF_000378205.1 Sediminispirochaeta bajacaliforniensis DSM 16054
GTTCCGTTTTTTACGTGGTCGTGAGGGCTCCGTCAGATAGTAGTGAACCATACGTTCACTTTTCCCGAGTGATTCAGCGATTTCTCTGATCTTCTTGCCCTGTCGTTTCAACATCTGTGCTTCATGCATCAGTAACTCCAGCATTGTAGGGCGTACTCCTTGTTTTCATGATTGTTTGGCTACAACCATTACAAGGCAGTACTGCCCTTTTTTCAAGCCGGAGTCTGCAATTTACCTCCGGTGTTTTCCTGCAATTTACCTCCGGTGGCGACATACTTAAAAGAGAAAAATATCAACGAGTGATTGACAAATAGATAATGGAGTGTTTATATATCGATATGAAATTATCTATTAAATAAGTACTTCATGCAGGTAAACAGATCACATGTGGTATTTTAGGAGGCGTTTTATATGAAGGGTTTCGCAATGCGAAAAATAGGTAAAACCGGATGGGTTGAAAAGGCCACGCCTGAATGTGGGCCGCTTGATGCAATCGTAAAGCCTCTGGCTGTTTCTCCGTGTACTTCCGATGTGCACACCGTATGGGAAGGCGCCATCGGAGAAAGAACGGATATGATTCTGGGACATGAGGCCGTGGGAGAAGTGGTCGAAGTCGGTTCTCTTGTTAAAGATTTTACATCAGGTGACAAAGTGATTATACCCGCAATTACACCTGACTGGTCTTCGCCCGAATCTCAGGCCGGATTTTCCATGCATTCGGGAGGAATGTTGGCAGGCTGGAAGTTTTCTAATTTTAAAGATGGTGTTTTTGCAGATTACTTTCATGTAAACGACGCTGATGGAAACCTTGCCCTTTTGCCGGAAGAACTTGATGTTGCAGAAGCTGTCATGTTAAGTGATATGGTACCAACAGGCTTTCATGGTGTGGAATTAGCTGAAATCAAATTTGGAGATGACGTATGTGTCGTCGGAATAGGGCCGGTTGGGTTAATGGCAGTTGCAGGAGCAGCCTTATCAGGTGCAGCCAATATATATGCAGTAGGTTCACGTCCCGTTTGTTCGCAGGTTGCTAAAGAATATGGAGCAACGGATATTATTAATTATCGCGATGGTGATCTTGTTGAACAAATCATGGATAAAACCAATGGGAAAGGTGTGGATAAGGCAATTGTAGCAGGGGGTACCGCAACGGAGACCTTTAATCAGGTATTAAAAATACTAAAGCCAGGCGGAAGAATTGGCAATGTTAATTACCTTGGCAGCGGAGAAAACGTTTTGATTAATAGACTTGACTGGGGTTGCGGGATGGGACACAAAGTTATTGCCGGGGGCTTGATGCCGGGCGGCAGGCTTAGGATGGAGAAACTTGCGGCGCTTGCCACAACAGGCAGACTTGATTTAGGTAAACTTATAACCCACAAATTCAATGGTATGGAGCATCTTGAAGAGGCATTGCTTCTGATGAAGGACAAGCCTAAGGAATTAATAAAACCAGTAGTCATTGTTTAATAGAGCGAATGTACAGATGCTGCTCCTCTGATTTTTTTGTTACAACACAAGAAAATCAGAGGAAGAGCACAATAATTGAGAACGGTAAAGGTAAATGATCTGAGCACCGAGACAAAATCCGATAACGATTTTTTCTTCCTGTATGGCTTGCCGGATAAACCCCTTCTCTTTGATGAGCCAGGGGAATTGGGCTTCTTCGTAGATATTTATGGGGGTCCACCCACCATAACCAGCCAGATTTACCGCTTACTGAATAAGAAGAGAAACAAGTTTTTACTGTAAAATTGCTATCCATGTGTCTTTCTGTACACGCTTGGGGAAGCACCGGTTGTCCTGGCGAAACAGAGGTTGAATGTCCTCAGGTTTTCGAATCCGATATCAAAGGCGATATCAATAATCTTAAGGTCAGTTTCGATCAACATCCTGCAGGCTTCTTCTACCCGCAGCCTGTTGATATAGACCGATATCTTCTCTCCTGTAAGGAGTTTAAACATTCTTCCCAGATGATCTTGGCTCATATTTACCACGGCGGCAAGGTCGTATCTTGACAGGGGCTCCCTGTATCGGGTTTCGATCAGATCGCGTACTGCCTCCACCTTGATCTGGGTATTATCGGTAACTACCTTTTCCCTGCGTTCGGATTCCCTTTTCTTGATAAGGGCGTCCAGTTCGCTCTTTATTCCCGTAATACTCTGCTCAAGTTCCCTGAGTTTGTACCTTAACCCGAGGAGCATTACCAGAACGAAGCCTATACTTCTCACGTGGATGAAATCAATCAGTCCCAGAGGCAGGAGATTGGAGTAGCTCATCCAGAATTCTATATAGGACAACAGCTGAAAGCTGACTGCCGTCAGCATGAAAATCGCTTTCCTGTTTTCAGGCTGTTTTTTCCGGATCAGAGAAACGACTACGGCATAGATCAGGGGCAGCACCGTCAGATAATCTATGACTATCGAAAAAGTTGTGAAGATGCAGCGCCCTGAAAGCGGAATAAGGAACTGGACCGCCGTCAGCAGTACCGCAGTATAAATCATTGCAGACAGAATACGGTCTATAACAGGCAGATGGTGTTTCGTGTTCAGATAATATCTGCAGAACAGAAGGTTTACGATCACAGTCAGCGGATATGCCAGACTGAACAGGACGATGCTAAACATCGGATGCTGTTGCCAGATAAGTTCAAACCCCAGACCGGAACTGGCTATATGAACCATATATCCGGCAGCAATGAGCATGGCCAAATAGAGATACCCTTTTTCCCGTACTGAAACCGCCAGGAAAAGGGCATACATCAGCAGAATGAAGGTCGCTCCGAAGATGCCGCCATAGATGAATTTGTTCCTCATGCTGTGTCGGTAGTATCCTCTTTCCGTCCACAGCCGGATCGGCACAGTGTCGACAAGTTGGCTGTCGATCCTTATATAAAAATTGTGATGCCCCGGCCCCAGCTGCACGGGAAATACTATTCTACTATCCTGAACGGCCCGTTTGTTCATCGGGAATTCATAAGCCCCTGCGAGCATTCCGTATCCGCCGCGATGGGGATAAAACAGATCGAACCAGGAGTATATACCCTTTTCCAGTTCAATCATCAGCTTCACAGGCTCCGGCCCGGGATTGTTCAGGGCAAACTTGATCCAGTATGCGTTTCCCGAAAAGTCCAGTGCCGGTATTTGTTTTTCAGATTTTCTGTAGGAAGCAGAAATTCCGGGAGCGGCGGCATCTTCGACACCCCATACAATAACTGTTTTCTGATTAGTATTTATTTTGTCCATTTCGGCCCGATAGCTGTTTTCCGTGTGTTTGAGGGTTACCTCGATTTCAGGATCTGAACTCATTTTCCCCGATATAAGAATGTTCCGGACATCCGGAGGCAAGGTCCTGAACTGGCTGAGGTTTGAGAAAACAACTCCCTCACTCAATATCTCCAGGCTTTTCCCTATATAAGAACCGTCATGGAAAGTTTCGGAAATGACTATCGCAGCGGGATCTGCGGCGGCAGGCAGCACCGGTAGCAGCAGAAAGGGAAAAAGGAGAAGCCTTGCAGAATATTTTTGAATGGTATTCATGGAAAATATCTGTCCGGACATGTTTTTTCAGGACTGTCTGAAAACATTGTAATACTTTTGCAGAAAATTAATATCATGAGGTAAATAATAATGTCAAAACTTTCAGTAAGAGTCAATTATAAACCGCTGTTATGGTTCGCCGGCGGATTCGGCGCTTTCATTTTTACACGGGTAATGAATTATGTGCCCATGGCTCTGCCTATCGCTGCCCTGTTGATTCTCAGATTCAGCAGATCCCGGAAAACGTTCAAGGGAGTGTTGCTGACTGTTGCAGGGTTCATTATGTCCGTAATGGCAAGTCAGCTGTTGCCTTTTCCCGCTTCCGGAGCGGCATTCATGATTTTTCATATCCTCAAGCTCACAGTAAAGGGAATTCTTTTCGCGTTGCCGTACCTGATCGACAGGCTTTTGTATAATAAACTGAAAGGTTTCCTTAGAACTCTCGTATTTCCAGTTACTGCGGTAACGATATATTTTCTTGATTCCACTTTCGGACTTTTCAAGGGTACGGGCTTCTACTATGCCTTCATGCAGTATGGGAACTCTTCCCTCGTCCAATTCCTTTCAATAGCCGGCATCTGGGGAACGGGGTTTATTCTTCTATGGAGTTCCTCTGTTGTCTACTGGATCCTTGAGAATGGTTTTGAGTGGGAGATTATCAGAAAGGGTGTTTTAGTCTATGTCGGGGTTATGCTGCTTGCGTGTGCCTACGGCGGAATAAGAACTTCGCCGATGTTCTACGATTATTCCGGAAAAACAGTTACCACCGCAGCAATTATTCTGGCCGAAATCAGTCCCATGGAAGTCTTCGAGAAACTGGACGGCAGAAAATTTTCCGATTTGGATGTAGTGGTTCCCGAGATAGAAAAACGGGTCCGGCAGGCTGCTGATGCCGGCGCAGAAATCGCGGTACTACAGGAGTTTGCCGCAATTCTTCCTCAAGAGGAAGAAGCTGCCTTTATCGGACGGATGCGTAGAATCGCCACGGATAACAACGTATATCTATGCGTGGACTATGTCGCTCTGCCTCCCCGACATCCCGGACGGCATGACTATACCTTCGGGTTGATAGAACTTGATGATGATGAAGAGGGAAGCAACAAAGCTCTGCTTATAGACTGCAAGGGAGAGTTGAAGATTGAGTACACAAAGCTTCACGTTGCCCAACTTGAGGACAACTATGTTCTGGAATCTTCTTCGGACCAGATTCCCGTAGTCGATACGCCATATGGCCGAATAGGTGTCGTAATCTGCAAGGATATGGAATTTTCCCGTTTCATGCGGCAGGCAGCTCAGAAGCAGGCCGATCTCATTATTGCGCCCTCCTCGGAAGCAACCCGCGCACTGGCAATTACCTACAGTCAAATGCTGAGAGCGGTAGAATACGGGTTTTCCTTTATTCGCCCCTGCAGTTACGGTCTTTCGGTGGCGGTGGACTATCATGGAAATATTCTGGCTTCAAAAAACTCATTTACATCTCCGGGAAAAACTATGTACGCGGAGGTTCCCGTGAAGGGTACTTCGACCCTGTATGGAATTATAGGTGATCTATTTGCCTGGATATGCTGTACGGCCTTTTTCCTGTTTCTCCTGTACATATTGGCCACAGCCTTGAGACGCAAAAAATAGCGGCCGGTCTTTGTCGGTTTAATGTATCAGTTTGAAAGAAGAATCAAAATGGAGAGGTTCTATGAAAAAGGGGTTTATTCTGTTTCTATTCCTGATCGGAATTCGAAGCTTGATATCTGCTCAGCAGGAACCGGAAGTTAAAGTGAATTACGGACTCCGGGCACTTGCAGACTTCGATGTAAGCGCATCATTTCCGTTGGTTTTCAGCCAGGGGAAAACAGTATTTGTCAACACAGTCCGCTGTGGATACACAGTTTACGATTATGATGACTGGGGGCTTAATTGGGAAAGTGCAGGGGAAACTAAGAAATTTTATACTCTCACCTATAACCTTGTCTATATGCAGCGGCTTTCTACATCATGGTCGTTGATGGTCCGGTCAGCGATCGGTCTGGCATCCGATTTCGAAAACAATATATCCGGTGACGACATCTCATTTTCAGAGACGCTGATTTTTATGCACCGGTTCGGCTCCGATTTTTCACTCGGAGGGGGCGCTTTTTATTCTTTGCGGGCTCTGGAAGTCTATCCGCTTCCTTTTCTGGTGTTCGAGTGGATTCCCGTAAAGGGAATGAAGATATCGGGAACGGTTCCCGATAGTATCAATATGAGTTTCATGCTCCATGAGTCGGCTGAATTTGGTTTTTTTTTAAAAAAAGATTCATTCAATTATTATGGAAATCCGGATACATACCTTATTGACAACCCGAGGCTGGTATACACCAATCTGATCGCGGGACCGGCTCTGCACGTCATTGTGTCCGAAAGTATCGTCCTGAATTTCGAATGTGGATACGCCTTTGCCGGAAAGTTCAAGCTGTATAACGGACATGATAAAGAACTTACAATTGACATTGACCCGGAAATGTATGTAAAGATAGGTTTGGCTGCCGGGTTATAAAAAAACAGTGGATTTAAAGATTGAGATTTCACTCATATAGAAAATATGACGTGTGGAAAACGGAAATAGGGGGGATTAATGAATAAAACTAAAGTTGGAATTTTGATTTTCAATGAAGTAGAAGTCCTTGATTTTGTCGGACCATTTGAAGAGACTGTCCAGAAATCTGTGTTTTTCCTGAAATCGATCAGAGCGCATAGAGCTCCAATTGATCACTAAATTGAATCAAAAGCTGGGAGTAAATGGAACCCCAGTTTCGTGTTTTCATGGACCACTTTTCTTCCAGCCTGCTTGTTGCAAGATAAAATAATTTCAGCACCGAATCTTCATTCGGAAATACTGGTCTGTTTTTCGAGACCTTCCTCATGGAACGGTTAAAACTTTCAATCGGATTTGTTGTATAAATCAGCGTTCGTAAATCCTCGGAGTATTTGAAAAAGGTTGAGAGCTCCGGCCAGTTCGATTTCCAGGATCTGTAGATATTGCGGAAACCGTCCCCCCCCATTTCTCCTGAAATGCTTCCAGGTTGAGCAGTCCTTCTTCTTCAGTCGGGGCAGAATACACAAGCTTCAAATCGGCAGCTACGGTTTTCCGGTCTTTCCAGGCAACGTGCTTTAAGGAATTGCGTATCTGATGGACAATACATTTCTGAACCTCCGCCCGGGGAAAGGCTGATGAAATAGCCTCGGAAATGCCGGTCAGGTTATCGACCGAGAATATCAGGATCTCCTGAACTCCCCGGTTTTTTAGCTCATTCATCACCGAAAGCCAGTAACGTGATGATTCAGGTTCTTTAGACAAATAGAGCCCCAGACATTCCTTCCGGCCGTCCAGGTTGATTCCGATAATTCCATAGAGCACAACGTTTTTTACAGTTCTCTCTATCTTCATTTTTACCACCAGTGCATCCAGACATACAATCGGATATACGGGTTGAAGCGGACGGCATTGCCATTCCTTGGCTCCCTCAATAACAGCATCTGTGATAGTCGAGACCGTTTCAGGAGACATCTCGTACCCGTATATTTCTTTGATATGATATTGAATATCCCGGGTTGATAATCCAAGGCCAAACATGGAAATGACTTTTTCTTCCATTCCTGTTATATCTCTCTGCCGTTTCTTTACAATTTGCGGCTCGAAACTTCCCTCCCGGTCTCGAGGGACATCGAGATTTATTGCGCCGTGTTTGCTTTTTACCGTTTTTGTTGAGTAACCGTTTCGTATATTTTTAGAATCCGGATTACTTTTCTGATTTTTCGAATAACCTACATGGTCGGTCATTTCACCTTCATACAAGGTTTCAATGACTTACTTTGACAGGTCATTCATGAAGGAGTTCAAATCTTCTGTTGTCTTAATTCCCTGTTCTTTGATGAGCTTTTCAAGTTCTTTCTGGTTTAAAATCATGTTCTTTCTCCTGAAATAGTATATTTATTTTCAGGCAAAAACAGAGTTAATCTGACACTATCGCCAGTCAAATTGGTCCGCCCCTGGCACATCGGTATTGTCGTAAAACCGACTACTCGCCCCCTGTGTCAACATAGATTACGCCTGATGTGAGAATTTAATTTCTTCATCAGAGAACAGAACTATGGAGACAGTATGAGGTACAGCAGAGCCATCAAAGAATCAGTCTTGAAAAAAGTCTTACCCCCTGAGAAGCGGAGTATCCGTGAGGTAGCCCTGGAATACGGCATAAACGATCAGACCATCCGAAACTGGATAGAGCAGGTAAATAACGGTATACTGAACCTGGATGCAGAGTTAGGACCTGCCGCTCTGGGCAACAGAGAAAAGTTTCAGCTTGTACTTGAAGCGGCC
>NZ_KB899452.1 GCF_000378205.1 Sediminispirochaeta bajacaliforniensis DSM 16054
TGAAGGGGATGGTATCTGAGGGAAGGTTTTTCCGACAGATACCTGTACGTGATTTGCTATTTCACCTCGACATATTTCCCGTTTCTAACCGTATAAATCCTCTGTGTTTCAATCCCTTCGCCTTGCTTACCCTTATACGAAAAGGTCCCGGCTAAACCAACATATCCATCAATGTTATTAAAACTTTCCCGAAGCTCCTCTCCCCTTGTACAATTCCCATCCTTCATCGCTTTCACTATGAGATGCACTCCGTCATACGCTCGAAACGCATTGTCCGACATCGGCGCAGACCCAAACTCGTCAATATACCCTGTCAGAAAACTTTTCATCGCCGGATCTTCCGCATCATTCGGATCACTATAGGTCAAATACTGCGATGCAAAATATACATCCTCCAACGCATTCCCTCCACTTTGCAACGCCTCCGGATTCGCCCAACTTTCACAGCCCAACACCGGACCGGCATACCCAAATTGTCTCAACTGCTTCGCTACAAAGCCTAAATCATCTCCAAGTCCCCAAATCACTATGGCATCAGGATTCGTCCCAATAATCTTCGCAAATTGTCCCGTAAAATCACGGTCCCCATGTGTAAAACTCTCGTCGGCTACATAGCTAAATCCCATCCCTTCACTCGCCTTTACAAAGGACTTCCCTCCTGTCACACCGTATTCATCATTCGATGTAAAAAGCGCTATCCGACTATATCCCCTATTTTGTGCAAACTTAGCCAGCTGTATCGCCGTATAGGTATTATTGGCTATCGATCGAAACAAATACCGATACCCTTGTTGCAGCCAGGTCGGGGAGGTCCCTCCCGATACCAATACTGTCTTCGAATTCTCTATCACATCGGCAGCCGCCAAGATGTTCCCCGAATGCAGCGACCCAAATATCGCATCAACCTTATCTACCTGCACCAATTTCGTCGCTACTTTCACTGCTTCTTCCGGCGATGATTTGTCATCGTATGCTATGATCTTTATCTGTCGACCTAAAACTCCTCCCCTTTCATTTACCTCTTCCACTGCCATCTGCGCTCCGTTCAAGGCTGCCTGGCCCGCCTGGGCTGTCCCTCCTGTCAACGGACAAAAAAATCCTAATTTGATGGACTCCGTCCCATCCGTCGCCTCTCCTGTTCCATTCCCAAACACCGGTAAACATAGGGCCAACAATAATACCCCCGTAACTATCCATTCTTTCTTTCTCATTCAATGCCCTCCTTCCCTTTATAAAGTTCCCAATGCTTTCTTTGATCGTATCATCCTTCCCTCTTCTCCTTGAACTCAACTTTTTTCTCTTTTCGTTTACTATTTTCCACTCACGGGGGGCATTGTATGGAGGTATTCGATCTTTTTATGATTTTGAGGTAATGTTGGAGAGCCTGGCAACTTGAAGTCTACGAATATCATCGTATCGTTTTGCCGGAGACGGGACTTGAACCCGTACAGCCGTATTGGGGCCGGGGGATTTTAAGTCCCCTGTGTCTACCAGTTTCACCACTCCGGCAATGGAATGTATAGTACCGAGGCTGACGTCGATGGTCAATCCCTCCCTTTTCGCAGTGGTGATTTGTTTGGTACACTTGAGGTATGGAAACATATGAGGGGCTACAGGGGATGATCGATACTCATTTCCACAGTCGCGTGATGCGGCAGAAGGGCGTCGATCCTGTTGAGCATTTGAAAAGAGCCTTTGCAAAGGGATTGGTGTGTGCCGTGGATATCGGAACAGAGCTTGGGGACCTTGAAGAGCGTTCGGAGCTTATTGCCGAGTTTGATTGGGTTTACATGGCTGCAGGGCTTTATCCTTCCTATGCCGGTGCCGAAGATTTGCCCTCGTTGGTCGCTGAGCTTGAAGCCTCAATTCTGGAACACCAGGCCGCCTCGATTCGGGGGCAGCGGCCCCGCTTGGTTGCCGTGGGGGAGTGCGGGATCGATTTACATTGGGATTTTGCAGATACCGCATGTCAGCAGGAGCTTCTGGAACTTCAAATCGATCTTGCCGATCGCCTCGACCTCCCGGTGGTAATTCATAGTCGGGAGGCAGATGATCCGCTTTTGGAAGTTTTTCGTCGTCACAGCCCAAAGCGGGGCGGCATTCTTCACTGTTTTTCTTCGGGACCGGAGATGATGAGGCGTTGTCTCGATCTTGGTTTCTTTATCTCGTTCGCCGGTAATCTTACCTTCAAGAATGCAGAGCTTATACGTAGTTCCGCACTGCAGGTACCCATGGATCGGCTGCTTTTCGAGACGGACAGTCCTTATCTAAGCCCGGAGCCGATGCGGGGAAAGCCAAACCATCCGGCCTTTGTTGCACACACGTATAGCTTTTTTTCTCGTCTTCGCTCTGTACCAATGGAGGAACTCATTTCTCAGGTGGCTGCGAATGTGCATAGAATTTTTTCCCTGCCTCCTGCTATATAGGCTATAGAAAAAGCAGGGCGGTCCCAACAATGGCTGTTATCGTCCCTGCAACTGCTCCTTTAGACACCCTTTTCTTAAAATAGAGGCGGTCAATTGGCAGGAGAAATATGGGGGATGTTTGCATGAGAGCGGTAACAATGCCGACCGGTGCCCAGGTGAGGGCGTAGAGGGATAGCACAATACCGAGGATCGGGCCGACAAGAGCCCCATTTGCGGTAAGCAGCAACGCTTTCCTGTCGTGTATCAGGGCCGCGAAGTCGGAGACGAGGCTTTTTCTGACAGTGGCATAGAGGACAAGACCGATGAGCCCTGCAGAGAGCCGGAGGAGGTTTGCACTGAAGGGATGAATTCCTTGGGCGAGGCCTGCCTTTGCGAGAAACATGCCGACCGCCTGGGTAAAGGCTCCTCCGAGGGCGAAAAACGCCCCTGTGCGTTTCGTTCGCTGATCCTCTTCCGTTCCGCTTTGCCTTTGGATACCACGGCTTCGTGCGCCCTCTTCAAGGATAACCCAGATAACTCCGCCGACGGTGGCTGCTATTCCGAGCATCTGCAGGGGGCTAAGAATCTCCCCAAGGAAGATCCTTGAGAGAATAGCACCGAAAATAGGGCTGAGGGTCATGACGACCATGGTTTCTCTGGGACCGAGATCGACAAAGGCCCTGAAGATGAAGAGGTCGGCTACGCAGAAACCGAAGAGCCCTGATAATCCGAGGAAGAGATAGACCGATGAAGAAAGGCCGAGAGGATAGGGACTACCGCAAAAGAGAAGATGAAGAAGGAACATCACGGGCAGGGCGATCCATAAACGGATATGAGTGACGGCCCGTGAACCGACACGCTTTCCTGCGGCAGAATAGACAATGGAATTATGAGCCCAGCATCCTGCGGTAAGCAGCGCAAAAAATTGTCCAAGGATCATGTGCATTGCCACACTATGTCAGAAAGGATTGAGTGTGGCAATTGGCCTTTTGCATATATTTTATGTTATGATGCCCGCTTTCCTGCCTCCAGGTATTCCATGGCGGAAAGGGCTGCCACCGTGCCGTCGCCCACTGCCGTCGTTATCTGCCTGAAACGCTTTTGCCGTGCATCTCCCGCCGCGAAAACCCCTGCAAGCGATGTTTTCATTCCTTCGTCGGTGATAATCTCTCCCCGTTCGTTTAGGGAAAGCTGCCCGGCAATCATGGCAGTATTGGGCAGGTAGCCGATAAGGATAAAGGCACCGGTAATATCAAGACGGCGTTTTTCTCCTGAAAGAGTGTGTTCGATTACAGCACCCTCGAGGCTTTCGTTACCGAGGAATTCATGTACCGTTGATTCGAGGATAAAGTCGATTTTGGGGTTTGCTCTGGCCGCTTCGATGGCGTGGGCGTAACCCTGAAAATGATCGAATTGATGGACGATGGTTACCTTGTCGGCGTAGCGGGTCAGACTTACCGCCTCTTCCAGCGCGGAGTTTCCGCCTCCGACAACCATGATCTTCTGACCGGTAAAAAAATCGCCGTCGCAGGTAGCACAGTAGCTGATTCCAAGCCCTTTGAGACGATCTTCCGATTCGATACCAAGATTTCTCGGCCGTCCTCCCATTGCGAGAATAATGACCGGAGCTGCATACTCCTTATCCTCGGTTCGGACCCGTTTTACCGTATCTTTCAATGTAATATCGGTAAGATTGGTATTGGAGACCAAGGTACAGCCGAACCCTTCGGCCTGTGTCTTCATGGTGGATGCGAGTTGATAGCCGGAGAGCTCGGGAAGGCCTGGGTAGTTTGCAACGGCATGGGTCAACAGGACCTGCCCTCCGACGGTTCCCTGATCGAGGATTACCACGTTTTGTTTTGCCCGGGCAAGGTAGATACCGGCAGAGAGACCCGCCGGACCTGCCCCCAGGACAATGGCATCGTAGTGTTCCATGACTATTCCTTTTTCCCGAATTGTTCGTCGAGAATTTCTGTGACCTGTGCCTTGTTTTGTATGGAACTCGTTGCCTTCACCACCTTACCCCCCTTCCAGTAGACGGTGAAGGGCAGGCCCCTAAAGGAAGAGCATTCGGGGAGTCTTTTGATATAGGCCGCCTCAGGGGAGTCGAAGGCCATATCACGAAACCGAACATGATCATAGGATCCCGATTTTTGAAGGTCCTCCATAACTCCGTATACAGGAACGCACATTGGGCCCATTCTGCCGCAGCAGACCATCAGAGGGTCGCCGCTGTCGATGAGCTCCTTCAAGGTTTTTTCGTTTTCAACATGGTCAAGGTTTGTCGGTAGTGTCATGTAATATCCTCCTATATTTATATAATAAATATTATATATAAAAATCGATATGTCAACTATTACCCTCCTATTGACACAAAAAGCGGGGATGCATAGGCTTTTCTGTATGCACTATTACCCCTTTTCCGCCATTTTAGGCCAAAAGCGGTTAAAGGCCGCGCTACTTGCTTGTGCAGTCGATCCCTCCATCGGTGGAGTTCTCATTCGGGGAGAGAAGGGAACCGCAAAGACCACGGCGGTCCGGGCTCTTGCTCCTCTGCTACCGGAAATCGAAGTGGTGGGAGACTGTCCTTACTCCTGTGATCCGGCTGATGGTGATACCATCCACGAATCCTGTGCAGCACGAATCCGTGCAGGAGAAGAGATAGAGCATTCTCGAAGGCCGGTCAGGCTGGTGGAACTTCCGCTCAATGCGACCGAGGACCGCCTTGCCGGTACGATCCACATCGAAAAGACCCTTCAGCGTGGAGAACGCAGCTTCGAACCGGGCCTTCTTGCTGCTGCCAACCGGGGAATCCTCTATATCGATGAGGTGAATCTTCTGGAGGATCACTTAGTGGATCTCGTTCTTGATGCCGCGGCAAGCGGTGTTTGCCGGGTCGCCCGTGAGGGCTTTAATCTGGAGCACCCCGCGCGTTTTCTTCTTGTGGGGACCATGAATCCCGAGGAGGGGGAGCTGCGTCCCCAGTTCCTCGATCGATTTGCTCTATCGGTGACGGTGCATGGCGAGAATACACCCGAGATGCGGAAGGCGATTGTCCGCAGACGGATCGCATTTGAGAATGATCCCAAGGCCTTTATAAAGCTGTGGGATGATGAGGAGCAACGTCTTCGCGAGCTTGTTCGTTCCGCACGCAAGTTGCTTCCCCTGATTGAGCTTCGGGAGGAGATCTGGGATCTTTTGGTCGGCTTTTCTTCCAAGGCAGGGGTCCAGGGCCATCGATCTGATATCGTCATGGCAAAGTGTGCATCTGCCCTTGCAGCACTTCGGGGAAAGTCGTCGGTTGATCGTGAAGAGCTTTTGGAAGCGGCCCGTTTTGCCTTGCCTCACCGCATCGCCGGAACCATCGAGGAGACCCCGGAAACGATAAACGGTCGGCTGGAGACGATTCTTGCCGAAGAGCAGGAAGAGAAGGATCAGAAGGAGAAGATCGAAAGTCCTTCGCTGCGCAAGGCCGGTCTGGAGTACGGAATGGTTCCTGAAGAGGATTTCTTCGATTACCCGGAGGATTTCCAGGTTCCCGGTGCCGCTGCCGCCGGAAGTCTTGTCTTCGATTTTCTCGAAAAAAAAAAGCGTCCATCGATGAAGTAGAAGCGGCTGCCAGCCTCTCCTCTCTCGATATTACGGCCGCCGACCTCCGTCGTTTCGGCAAGGCTGGAATACGCCGTCACGGACACCAGAAGGGAGAGGCAGGGAAAAGGGGCAGGGCGATCGGCAACAGGGCTCCAGGTCCCGGAGAAGCGCTAAGCGATCCCGACCTTGCCGCAAGTTTTATTGCGGCTCTCAATCGTGGCGCGGACAGCGGCCGCTTGAAAATCGAAGCAAAGGATATCAGGCTTCATGTCCGCCGCGAGGAACCGGGAACCTTCGTCCTTTTTCTCCTTGATACCAGTGATTCGATGGGGGCGCTCGAACGGATGGCGGTGACCAAGGGATCGGTCCTTGCCCTGTTGCAGCGTTCTTACCAGGCCCGGCATGTAGTTGCCCTTACGACCTTCGGCGGGAGCGGGGCCAAAACCATCCTTGCGCCGACGAAGAGTGTTCTTTTGGCAAAAAAGGCCCTGAATGCGCTCAGACCCGACGGCGGTACGCCCCTTGCCGCCGGTATCGAGGCCAGTGTGGAGCTTTTTTCTTCAGCAGGCAGACGCTATCCCGGTATGCGTAAAATCTTAGTGGTCATTTCCGATGGCGAAGCAAACATCGCAAGGGAACGGGGGGTATCTCCATTGCGGGATGCCTTGGAAGCGGCAAAAAGGCTACGCCGAAGGGATATTCATGCGGTCCTAATCGATACGAAATTGCCGAAAGTCGGCAAGGAGAATGAGATGAAAAGCCTTCACCGGGTTATCGGCGGTCGTTATATCAACGCTTCGGCTCCGGGGCTGGAGGCGATTCTCGAGGCGGTTGATGCTTCCTGAATGCCGCTACCGAAACCTGGTATTGATCGGCTAAATTTCGCGGCTCCGCTATACCTTAAATAGTGTCCTGAATCGTGGTGATACATGAATAAAATCTCCTTTTCTCGTAGTTAGTTATTGTAAGAACAGCCAAAAAAGGAGAAGTTCATGAACCATCCCCCCTTCTGCCCCAATCCCTATTGTCCCAACCATTTCCAGGCTGCAGGACCCTGGTTCATAAAAACAGGGTCGTACCACTCAAAAACAGCTCCCCGTATTCAAAAGTTCAAATGCAAAACCTGCGGGCTCTCCTTCTCAACCCGTACCTTTAGCATCGACTACTGGACACACCGCCACATCTGTTACCACACCATTCTCTGCCACCTCGTCACCAGCTCCGGTATCAGAGACCTTTCCCGCATCC
>NZ_KB899453.1 GCF_000378205.1 Sediminispirochaeta bajacaliforniensis DSM 16054
ACTATCACTTCCCGGTGGAGCACTGGAAAAGAATCAGGACCAACAATGGACTTGAAAGAATCATGCGAGAAATCAGAAGGAGGACACGAGTAATCGGTTCATTCCCTGATGGAGAATCTGCCCTGATGCTGGTCTCAGCCCGGCTGCGTCATATTTCAGGTTCTACATGGAGTGAACGGAAGTATCTGAATATGGACCTGCTGATTGATTACGATCGGGAGAATCAGGTCTCATAAGTAAATTCTTCAGATTGAGGCAAAAAGAATTTGCGCAAGTTTATTGACACTACCTTAAAGGACGTCATAGCGATATGGGTAAAGGGTACCCCGAACACTTTGCTTGTGGTGCATGGCAGTATCTAAATAAAGTGGTAAGTATTCTTGAACCCAAAGGAGTTATGATGTGGAATGGGTTCCATGCTTTTCACCATGTTTTAAGGGGCGTATGCAAGAAAAGGGAAATAAATCCATTTTTTATGGAGTTTGGTTCCTTACCTGGTACTTATGTGATTGAGCAGGGGGGGCAGATGGGTGAAAGCTATCCTGCAAGGAAATATAGAGAATTCTTGAATTTATCTGTAACAAATGAAGAACTTGATTCTGCATATAAAGTTTGGGCTTATCTCTATTCCAGTCGTCTTAATCGAAGAAAACAGCCAAGCAATAACAATATAAATGATCTTAAATCTCGTCTAAAACCCGGACGGCCGATTATTTTTTATGCTGGCCAGAATGATTATGAATCTGGTTTTTATCCGTACACAGAACAAACCAAGGAACATCATTCTCCCATATTTTCAAGTAGTGATGCTGCTGCTTTCTTCCTTGCAGAACTGGCTATTAAAAATAACTGGAATTTGGTTTATAAGCCTCACCCTATGATTGCCAAATTTACAAATCGTAATTTTTATCATGAACAAGTGATTGAAATTGATGAAATTGATATTAATGAACTAATAGATCTTGCAGATATTACTGTAACAATTTTTTCACAAACAGCGTATGTTTCGCTTATAAGAAAAAAACCAACAGTAACCCTAGGATATACACAACTTCGTGGTAAGGGATGCACTTATGAAGCCTTCGATCGAAACTTGGTTGAAAATACACTGATAGAGGCGTTGGAAAAAGGTTTTACCAGTGAGCAACATACGGCCTTTGCAAAACACATTGCACAAATGTTACACTATTCTCTATTATCTGACAAATATTCTCATGAAACAATGTCTTATGGGGCAAATATAGATCGTGCTGTAGAGTATATTGTGAATGGACTCAATGGTCATCCACAATATGTTCTGCCACCAGATCGTACACATTTACAAGATATATGCGTACGATCTCGTACAAAAGACATCACTCTCCAAGAGCTTGAAGATCTGATTATTTCTCCAGAAATAAAGGTTATAAGTTTTGATATGTTCGATACACTGGTTTGTCGTCCTGTCCTTAAGCCCTCGGACCTTTTCCGTTTAGTAGGTGTTAAGGCTGGGGTTGGACGAAATTTTGCTGATATGCGTATAGCTGCTGAACGCATGGCAGGACGCCGACGCACAGTCGACAGAGACGCTGTAACACTTGATGAGATATATGAATGTTTTAGTGAAGCTTTTGATGTGCCAAGAGAGATAGTTTTAACTCTCAAAATGGAAGAGCTTGCAGCAGAGCGGCGCTATCTGAAGCCGAGACGTTCTGCAAAAAAACTTTATGATGCTGCACTTAAAAGCGGAAAGTCCGTAATTATTGTTTCAGATATGTATTTAGGTAGAGATTTTTTAGAGAGTGTCTTAAAAGAAAATGGGTATGATGATTTTGATCAGATGTATGTATCCAGTGATCTTATGCGTTCTAAGCGGACTGGACGATTATATGAGTATGTTAGAGAAGATTGTATAAAAAAATATGGGGTTTCTTCAGCTGAGATTCTTCATATTGGAGATCATGTTGATGTGGATGTGTATAAAGCTTCTGAGCATGGTTTTAGTCCTATCTACTTTCCAAAGGCCGTAGATAGGTTCAGATCCGTTAAACCTATGAAATACTTAGCTGATTCAGCTGATAACTCAATGGATAATTCTTTTATAGTTGGCTATGCAGCACAAATGATTTTCGATGATCCATATCAGAAGTATAATTCAAAAAGTATAGCAGATGGGAAATGGAGAAATTTGGGTACAATATTGTATGGACCTCTTTTGACTATATTTACAAAATGGCTAATAGAAAAAAGTATAAAGCAAAAAGTAGATAAAATTTTCTTCCTGCTTCGAGATGGTTATATACCAGAAAAACTTTTTGGGATTATGGCCCCAATATATAAAATTGCTCCGGAGCATGCTCCTCTCAATTTAAATAGGGCATTGATGTATCCTTTTTCAGCATTGCAGAAGAAGGGGGCTCTGTTTTGTGCAAATAAAAAATACAGTATATCGAGGATTAGGAATATTGAACAATTCATTGAAAAGCGCTTGATGGTAGATGAGCCTGAGGAAAAAGAGAAGATCTTTGAAATATTCTCTGAAGCTGGTTTTGGAAGAGGCTCTAATAATTTCCAAAACGCTTTACAAGATGCAGAATTAATGAGCCGATTAGATCCGGTGTTTCATAAGTATGTTGCACCGCATGCTGACGCGATGCGACGATATCTTCTTGATGCTTTAAAAGGAGCCGAGAATCCTGCTTTATTTGACACTGGCTATCGCGGAAGAGCATCTATCTTTTTCTGGGCAGAGTTCGGTTTGGATCTTATCGAGTACCACATACTTGCGCGTCCGGAGCTTGCTTTAGCTGAAGCAGAGGGCCGAGAAATCCATTCACTGGCTCATCTGGATACCAGAGAAATAAGTGAGGCAGAAATTCTTCATATTTTTATGGATGATTGTCTTTCAGAACAGGAATCGGGAATTGCTGGAATTGAGTCTTATAATGATGGTATTTGCCGTTGGCAATATGAGCCTAAAGATTGTTATGACGAGGGAATTAATTTTCTACAAGAGAGCATTTTGAAGTTTTGTGAGGGGTTTACTGAACTGTGTGGCGAAGATCTGAAGTTGTTAAAATTTGATTCGTCCCCTTTGATCGCTGGACTTAAAGATTTTTATACCGTTTCATATAGAAAGGATCTTCTTTTGTTTAAAAACATGCGCACGCCTTCTGATGCAAGCTTTGTGAATTCTGAAAAGAAGACAAATTATCGTGACTGGTATACTCAGCATTTAAAAAGGTTTAACGCTGAAGACTCAAAAAGCAAGGCTCTTCAAAAACCAGAGAATAATAAGAAGAGGGAGCCTCAGGTTAAAAGTATCATCGAAAATAGAAGATTCTTTCGAGTAAAAAAAGTGTTAAAAAAAATTGGTTTGCTTCACATTGGAACGAGAGTTTATCATAAAATATTTGGCTAACAAGGTGGATTCAATCTGTATTAGTATATAAAAAGCCAGAGAAGAAATATTAGTTATGGAGAAAATATATGCCAAAGGTGTCAATTGTTGTGCCTGTATTCAACACGGAGAAATATCTAAAAGTCTGTTTGGATAGTATCCTCTGTCAAACATTAAAGGAACTAGAAATTATTTGTGTTAATGACGGCTCAACCGACAATTCGTTGAAAATTCTAAAGGAATATTCAGTTGCCGATAACCGAATAAAAATAATCGATAAGCCGAACTCTGGGTATGGAAATTCCATGAATATTGGAATGGAAGCAGCTACAGGCGAATATATAGGAATTGTTGAGTCTGATGATTATATTATTCAGAATATGTATGAAATATTATATCATATAGCAATAAGTAACGATCTTGATATGATTAAATCAGATTATTATTCATTCGTGTCTGATGAGAACGGTAAAGAGCATCGGACATATATAAAAAATAGTGGATATACTAATATGGTTTTTTCTCCGAAATTCAGACCCGGAGTTCTACTTTCTACCACGGCTAACTGGACCGGTCTTTATAAAACCAATTTTCTTCGCAAACATAATATAAAACATAACGAAACTCCAGGGGCATCATATCAAGATATTGGTTTTCATTTTATTACGCTTTCTCTTGCTGAAAGAGCTTATTTCTTTGACCAGGCTTTTTATTTATATAGACAAGACAATCCTAATTCTTCCATAAACAGTAAGAAAAAAGTGTATTGTATACATGATGAATATGAATTTATCGAAGCTTTTTATAATAAGAATCCAGATCTGAAAGGGATTTTTTTGGGTACGATGCTGGCTCGAAAACATAACAGTTTTGTTCACACCTTTATTCGTATTGCTCCAGAATTTAAAAAAGAGTTTATTCATTTTTACAGCAAAATGCTTCAGAAAGGCATGGAATCTGGTATTTATCAAAAAAATTATTTTGTAGAAAATAGATGGAGGGAACTGAATAAAATAAAAAATAATCCGAATAAATTTTTACTGGATTGGGAGAGACAAAAAAAGCGTGAAGAAATAATATGTAACTATGATAAGGGGAAGATCTCTTATTTAAATAGATTTATATGGGCTTTGCAGGATCACGGTTTTAAATATACAATAAAGCGTGGCCTGAAGGAAATTATAAAAAAAATAGGTCCCAAACACTGGGATATTTTGGATGCACCAATGGCACATTTGAAAATTTTATGCTGTCGAATACTTAAAGTATTTGGATTATCGACAAGACGTATGCGTAGAATAGAAGCTGTAAAGGGCAGACATGACGGTGAACGTTGTTTTATTGCTTGTACAGGCCCTAGCTTATGTGTTGAAGATCTTGAAAAACTGAAAGGGGAGTATACCTTCAGTATGAATACTATTTTTTTGGCCTACGAAAATACGGATTGGCGACCTGATTATTATGGATTTGTTGATTATTATACATATTGTCGTTTATCCCAGCATTACAAAGTAGATTTTGAAAAAATTTGTAAGCGAGATGCTTTTCTTCATAGCTATATATCAGTACCGGATAGTGAAAAGATAAAAAGCTGTCATATACATTATGGCAATCATACAAAAAGAAGCAGGAAAAAGAATATTGTACGCATTGAAGACGATGTGTCCGTTTGTGTTTATGACTGCTTTACTGTAACAAACTTTGTTATGAATATTGCGATTTATATGGGTTTTAAGGAAATATACATTATTGGTTGTGATTGTAATTACGATGGAAAAAATGTACATTTTGTAAATTCAAAAATAGATCCCCAAAAAGATAAAACAGGGCGTTGGCAGGAAGCGGTTGACCTCAATAAAGTTGGTTATGAAGCAATAAAAAAGTATGCCAAGTCAAAGGGTGTTAAAATATTTAATGCTACAAGAGGCGGATATTTAGAGGTTTTTCCTAGAATTAATTTCGACAGTATTACTTTTAAATCCGAAATAGAAGTATAATTATAGCTAATATCGCTAAGTATGGATAGTATTACATGAAGAAGATGGTTGTAGACGTTTTAAAATGTATTGTCTTTTTTTTAGTGCTGATAATACTTCTTAATATAACTACACAAATATTTGTGGACAAAAGGGCCCGGAACGAAATAATCGGCTACCAGGATATCGCAAAGAATTCAGTAGATGTTTTATTTCTGGGATCTTCAAAAGTTGTAACAGCTTGTTCTCCTATGGTTATCTGGGATGCATATGGAATAACCTCTTATAACATTGCCATGGGAGGACAGTCTATCCCGATCAATTATTATAATCTGAAGTCTGCATTTCTAACCCAGAATCCCGAGGTAGTGGTTCTTGATGTGGGTTATGCATTTCAGAAGGATGTCTTTGCGGGACAACCGGCCAGATTTCGGCAATGGTTGGATTTTTCACCGTTTAGTATTGTAAAAGTTATGGCAATACTTGATTTATTACCCAAAGAAGAATGGCCAGATCATTTAATAAGTTTGCTTTATTTTCATAACCGATGGAAAGAATTAAGCAAAGCGGACTTTGAAAAAAATATTGATTTCACATATGGCGCTGGTGGAGGGGTTCAAAAAACAAGCGACCAGCCTATACGTTTGACCATTTTACCCGATGACGAGATAACTGATTCTTGTGGTTCGGATATTTCTATGCAGTATATGGGTAAGATAATTGATATGTGTGCTGAGAAAGGAGTAAAACTTCTGTTGTTGAATGTTCCGTCACGAGCAACAGGACAAACAAATCATGGTAACGGGGAGATGCTACAGCGACAGTGGAATGCTTTTGCAGATTATGCTAAGGAGAACAACTTGTTATATTTAAACTGCTTGCATCATTTAGATGAAATTGGAATCGATTTTTCAACTGATTATGCTGATTGGTCACATGCCAATTTAATTGGGCAGCAGAAAGTCTCTCTTTTTATAGGACAGTACTTGAAAAATAATTATAACTTAACGGACCATAGAGGCGAGGCAAAATACTCTTTGTGGAATGATTCATACTTGATCTATTCAGAACAATTAACCAGCTTGGGTATAAATATATTACCAAAAAATTATACAAATGAACTTTCATCCTTGAACCAAAAAGAGTCCGTACAGATACGGGATAATAATCTACTTAAAGCTGATAACCCCCTTACACTTACTTCTAACGATTCTATTCATTATAACAAGTTATATTGGTCCTTTGAGGCAGGATCTACTTATATCTTATCAGTTGACAATATGACTTTGACTGAAGGCGTTGGTGATTATATGCGGATTTTGTTATATGACTACGCACATAAAAAAGTAGCTTTTGAAACAAAGTTTAATTTCAACTCTTCAAGTGAATGGGTATTTACAGTACCTACTGATGGGAATCGCTATACATTAGTTTTTCGACAGGCGGCAGGTATGGGAGTTGATATTTTTGGTGCTGAATTACTTAAGGGCACCTCTAAAAACTAGAGGGATTTCCTAAATTTTGTAATTGTTGATATTCTCCTTACAGGAGGAGGAAAGATGGCACAACAAAAAGGCTTTTTTGATGAAGATTTTCGTTTGGAAGAAATCAGCAAACAGGGAGACCCGCTTCGGAAGTTGGATGAATACATCGATTGGGAAATGTTTCGTCCGATTCTCAAGAACGCCTTTCGTAAAGAAGCAAAAGGACCTGGAGGAAGACCTCCGTTTGATTATGTGATGATGTTCAAAATCCTGGTGCTGCAAAGATT
>NZ_KB899454.1 GCF_000378205.1 Sediminispirochaeta bajacaliforniensis DSM 16054
TTTCATCGACTGGTATAATTATCACCATCTGCATTCAGCGCTCGGATACATCACCCCCAATGAGAAAAGAACCGGCAAGGATTCCGAGCTGTTCAAGCGGAGAAACGCCACGATGGAAGCTGCTCGAAACTCTCATGCTGAACGATGGGGAAAGCGATCCGTCAGGAAGTGGACGCCATCTAATGTGGTGGTTCTGAATCCTGGTAAAAACTATGAAGGACAATCCTCTACCGAAGGTAAAAAATCTTCACAAAATATTTCAAAGAGCGCGTAATCTATGTTGACATAAAGCGCTATTATACGGAATTTTTCAAAAAGCAATTACTAATTACAATTTTTTCATAGATAAATTCTTTAAATACCGACTTGAGGATATTGAGGATTTATATATTTTACCAATTGGATTTAAACGACCAGCTTCGCCAATAGACTATATTACGGAAGAATCAGCATTAGATAAAGTAAATCCCCAATTAAAGAGTTTATTATTGAATATAATGGACAAAACAAAAGAATTAAATTCGCAAAATATACAAGAAACGATCTTAGTTCCTTTCTCAATTTTATACAAAAATGAAAAACGACTAAAAAATGCAGATATAGTGGCTGCAATTACTGGAAATAAAGACGTGAATATAAAAATTATTGAAGAAATTCAATTAACAGATAAAGAAGATGTTCGAAAGGTAAAAATTGATGAAGAATCTTTATTCGACACAATCTATACTGAGACCTATGCAGATGTAGTTACATATTGCAAAACGCATATTGATGGATGGAAACAAAATAAATGTTTTCATAAACATATGCGTGAAATCAAGAAAATAGATGAGTTACACAAGGCCAGATTCTTAGACCCAAATAATGAGCGATCAAGCAAGAAAGATTTTTACAGTAAATCAGTGTATCGAAAATTGAGAGAACTTTATGACAATTAAAATATAACAAAGTTTTGCAGCTGACAATTTTTTGTCACGACAGCTGCTTACGCACCTGTCGCGCCAACCCTACGGGACAAAATTGCAGCTGAAAACGATGTTCTACTGATTCAAGTATAAATAATGGAGGAATATTATTAGTTTACCTTCAAGAAATGCATTCTTTGGTTACTCTTATCAGAAATATATAACATTTCTCATGCTAGTAAAGATGGATATCGAAAGAACAATTGAAAGCATAGAGATAGAATATGATACTGATAGTAATTTCGATGATCTCTATATAAGATCCGGATCAAAATCATTTTATTGCCCGATGAAAGATTTTGATTCAATTGAATTATCGGATTTAGCTATAAATCCTAATTCTATAAATATTAAAAACAGAACACATAAGCTCTCTAATGATGTGAATATTATTTTTTTTAAGTCAATCAATATTGTGCCAAATACAGAAATATTGGGTATCGAGGCATACTTATTGGAAAAAGTTTACTTAATTTCTTTATCAAGAGAAGAGTCACTAGTTAAAATTGAAAACTTTTATAGTCAAGATATAAAGAGAGATTTGCGAATTCAACAATTCTTTGAGAATTGCATGGATCAAAGGAAGCGGGTTATTAATAATCATGACTTACCTATAATTGATATTTTTGATAAAGAACTTTATGAGCCAACTGTTAATGTAGGAGAGATTCCAAGTTTAGATTCAAATGAATTGTTAATTATTGGTAAACCAGGAATAGGGAAAAGTCATTTAGTAAATGTAATAAAAGAGCAATTCAGCCATGTTCTTCTTTACCGATTTTGGATTTCGAATCAAGACAAAGATTATGAGAACAGATTAAAGTATCATTGTTTTATTTATGATTTAGGAAAGGAACTATTTAATGATCAAATCCAAAGAAATGAAGATGAAATTATTGAGGAAATTAATAGACAAAATAGAATAGTAATTATTGATGGGCTAGATCATGTAGAAAACTATAATTCAGATGATTTAGAAAAGTTTATCAGATTCTTCAACAAGTTAAAGAAAAAAAATAAAATCATCATATTATCAAGACCATTGAAGATCAATTTGGATTACTACTCAATATCAATGACAACGTGGAGTGAAGACCAATCATACAAAGTATTATCAGAATTATATCATATTTCAGACTATTCAATAATGAGAAGAATACATACGATATCGAAAGGGTATCCTTTAATACTTAGGTATATTTCATCTCATTTTCTAAAAACAAAAGAAATCCCAGAACTAGGCTCTTTGGATGATCTAGATGATTACTATTCAGAAATAATTAAGAGATTAGATTCAAAAAATGTTTTAACTATATTTCTTACAAATCATTCTTTTTTTATGAAATCTGAGCTTATTGAAATATTACAAGAAGAATTTGCTCAGATACTATTGGATATTGTAGATGTACATCCATACTTATTTGATATCAACTTAAATAGAATATCGTTGTTCCATGATAGTTTTATATCATTCTTAAGAAAGGATAATAATTTTCTAGAAAGTAAACAAATACAGGTCAATGAGTATGTAAAAGCATCAATACTTTCTAAGGATGTAAAGTTTTTATCAAGGTTTGCTTTTTTTAAATTTAATCTTGAAGACATTAAGGAAATATTAAAAAAATATTGCTCGTTGCAAGTACTTAAAGAATTATTAACTTTAACATTTGATTTCGAATCAATCCGAGATTTTTATAGGCAGTTAAGAGATGCACTTTTATTAATTAATGCCAAAGATTTAGAGATTATTGAATATTACAATCTATCCATTATTGAGAATATAATTGAAAGAGATCATCTATCTTCAATTTTCAGTTTTTACTATATTTTTGTGAAAGCGATTCTTGCTGAAGGGTTTTCAGAAAAAAATATTACGAGCTCAGGTTATCTTTTTGGGATGTTTTTATACTTAAGAAAAAATGACCCACAGTTTTTATATAAAGTTACTAATGATAATCATTTTAGCACAGATCGATTTTATGATGAATTAGATAATGCAGTTCAAGAAGAAGATCAATTTTTCTATTTCTATAAAGAAAGAGAATTTGTCTGTACAGAAGAAGAATATCTTGAATTAGTTAAAGATAAAAAAGAATATGAACTTCATGAGATACTAACCCATTTCTTAACCCGTATTTATTTTTTTGATGTTGATGGATATCATTTGAATAAGTTGAAAGAGATTATAAATCTTTATGTCTCAGGAAATGAAATAGAGGCTGAATATCAATTATATTCATTATTTAGGAATATAAATTTTACGCAGTTTTGGATGAAGCGGATTCTTTCAGATGCAAGAGAAAAGATAGCTGCATTAGGTGCAATTTTTCCCAATAATGAATATGTTTATATGGATTTAAAATCTATTATTTTTGATTATAATCATTTGGGATCTTTTTTCTTATGGCCGAAAATCCAGAATAAATTAAGACTAGATTTATATAATGAAGAAGCAACATGTATAACGGATATTGGATTGTTTCTTCCTATGTATTTTAATAGAAAGGATTACACTGTCATTGAAATAAGTACTGCCCTTACCGTATTCGAAAAATATGACTTTCTAGACAGTAAAAAGTCATGTAGCATTATTAAGCATATTCAACGTATGTCTGAAAAAGGAATTCGTACCATATTTAATGATTATATTATTGAACATGATCCATCTATACTTTTAATGATAGACCAAAATTTTAATATCGAGGAGTTGCAAATTTATTGGTTTGATCTACCAAAGGAGTATATCAATGTCTTCACTGACAAGATATTTAATTATGCTTTTTATAACTTAAGAAGATATAATTCCCATTCGAAAGAAATAAATATCAGCGATATTGAAAATTTGATAGATTCCACTCGGTGGAATGAGGCAAAAGAAATATTAGAATATCTCAAATTTAGTATTGTTATCCCTTCAGGTAATAAGTTTTATTTAGAAACTCTCCACTATGATATGTCGCTAATAAAAGAAACGCATAGTGAAAAAAAAGAGGAAGATACGAATGAAGGAGATTTTACTCGAAAAGGCTACATATCAAAGGATGATATTGAGACTCTTAAAGATAGAGGATTAAGCCCAGCAGAGGTTGCAAGTTATCCTGACGGTTGGCATAGTATGCTATCTGATTTATCAATTTATGATTTTTATGAAAATGATATGGTAAATAGAGATATGAAGGAAATCATATATAATGCGATTACTGGTAATATTCGTTCAATTAGTATGTTTGGAAATTTATATCATTTATTGGGAAATGTACCAGCCTTGCTAGAGAAATACTGCAGTGGTGAAGGAATACAGTTATTATATTCATCATTTATTGATTTTTTAGAAATATCTTTTCTAAACGATTTTGGTACAAGAAAACAGTAGAACAAGCAAATGCAACTGACCTGGCTAATGTCACAGAATCTGCTTATGCACATTCTGCGCCAAAATACGCCAGGCAGCTGATTTGGGCGTTATCTTTAACAAAAGGGGAAAGTAGAAAAAAATATGTCTGATTTAAGTAATAAGGAAAAACGATATTTCGAAATGTTATTTGATATGGGATCAGGCTATGTATTAGATTTCTCGAATAGAACATTTGAAGAGTTCTTCATAGATGAACTAAACGTTGAAATATACAATGAAAAGTATAACTATTACTCAGGATCGAAAGCGAATAGACTACGTGGCTATTGGTCAGAAGAAAGTAACTATAATGTTGGTCGTGCTCTAAATGCTTTGTTAGATCATTATAAGTTTCTTACTGAGACATCGGATTTCTATAAAGATCAATGGAATGAAGAAGTATTTAACAGATGCAGGGGAGTTGTTGAAAGACTTCTATCTGATACTCCTGTTGAGGATATACAAGTATTTGAGCGAATTACAGGTGACGAGGATTTCGATAAGCTTTCATCTATTATTAAGGAATGTATTGAAAGAAATGAACCTGAAACAGGATTAGATCGTCTACATACTTTTACAGTCAAGTATATACGTAAATTATGTGAGAAACACAAAATAGATTTTGATAGAGAAAAACCTCTTCATAACCATTTTGGAAAATATGTGAAGCATATTGTTGAATCAGGCAAAATCCAATCTAAAATGACAGAAAGAATATTGAAAAGTTCAATATCATTATTAGATGCTTTCAATGATGTACGAAATAATAAGAGTTTCGCACACGATAATGATTTACTTGGATATAGTGAAAGCCTATTGATATTTAGAAATGTTGCTAGTTCAATAAAATTTATCGAATATATAGAAGGTGAAAGTGACGGCAAGGCAGAGGATGAAGAAGCTATGGATTGGGATGATTTTTAAGAAAATGTTGTAAAGATAACCAGCAATTGGAGCAGACGTGGCTATTGTCATGGTTTGTGCTACTGGTTCCAGGAGTAGGGTAGACTTTAAGAAGGTGATGCGAGCGAAATTGGTGATATACTGTTGGTTGGGCGGCAGCACAAACGCATGCCAACTTAACGCCACGCAGCTCAATTGGATGTTATCTATATTCCGGTATGACCCGGCAGCATTATTTACAGTTATCTAAAGTAGCGGTTTACAATTATGGCATAGAGATCTTGAAAGGGGGTTCCTATGCCGTTCATGGAGATGACCGTTGTGGACCATAGAAAAGAGTTCATTCTGCACTGGAAAACCGAACAGCAAAGCTTCAGCTCGCTGTGTAACGATTTCGGGATAAGTCGGCCGACTGGGTATAAGTGGGTTGAAAGGTACAAATCTGGCGGGATGAAAAACCTCCAAGAT
>NZ_KB899455.1 GCF_000378205.1 Sediminispirochaeta bajacaliforniensis DSM 16054
CAACAATCCCAACTGCCCCTTTGTCATCGGCTCGGTGCACACCAAACGGACCCCTCCCTACTACGAGCAGGACGGAGCCAACGACAAGAAGTACATCAGGACAAGAAGCGGCCTTGAGATCATGATGAACGACAAGGAAGGAGAAGAGGAGCTTGTGATCAGCGCCAAAGAGGGGAAGATGAGGATCAGCCTCTCATCGGCCGGCATTCAGATCGTCAACGAACTTGGGGACATCAACATCAAGTGCAGAAAGCTTACCGCTTCATCCAGCCAGGCCATCATCAAGGCAAACGCAAATCTGAAGGCCAGCTCAAAGGGGAATGTGGGCCTTGATGCCTCAGGTGATATGAGCATCAAGGCCGGAGGGAATGCCGTCTTTGAAGGTTCGAAGATCGCCATCAAGGGGAGCACCGGAGTAACGGCGGAAGGCAAGCAGGTGGCAAAGCAGGACGACCCGGTTGTAGGGGTTGATAAGCACGATGTGCAGATACCCACGAGCAAGGGGTGGAAGACCCTGCCGAAGCTGCCCCACCCCTATGTGGGAAAGCTTGCAGACGGGCTGTCCAGTGATGTAACGGTAAACAACAAACCTGCCGCGGTGAAGGGGTCGAAGTCGGCCTTTTCCCCGGGCCACATTCCCATAGGAGGGGTGAAGTTCAAGAAGAACCCGAACAATGAGGGAGAGGTAACATCCGGCACCATTGGAAGTGTGAAGATCAACGGGAAGGAGGCGGCGGTGTTGGGAGCGAAGGTGAAGACCTGCACCGATCCGCAGCCGGCCGAGAACTGCAGCATCTTTGCCTTTGGGACGGCGGTGGCCATCCCGTTTATGCCGCCGGGCTTTGATCCCGAGCAGTACAGGCGGGATGGAGGGTTTGTGGTGAACACCACCCAGGTGGTGGCGCCCAGGGGGACGCCCAATGCCTTGAAGGATGAGCGGAGTATCTCCAGCCCCCAGTGGAGTGCTTCTACTGCCACGGTGGGAGAAGAGGTAACGCTCTCTGCGAATGTGGAGAGTCAGAACGGACTCAGGAGCCCGGTGTACTTCATGATCTATCCGGAAGGGGCCGACCCTGAGGTGGACCCGAAGATAGCGGAGCTGTCAACCGTGGTGGAACGCGGCCGGGCAGAGGTGAAGTGGAAGTACGTGTATGTGCCTGACCCGCAGAAGCCTTTAACCGAGAAGCCTAAGTTCTTTTTTGTGGCCTGGGCCTTTCGCTGTGGAAAGCACCGGAGCGGGGTGATCGAGATGGGGCAGGATGTGCGGATGCGTCTTCTCTCAGCAAGGAATAAACCCCGCAAGCAAATACCGTATACCCTCCTCCTGCCTGATGGTACAGAGCTTCAGGGCGAAAGTGACGATCAGGGAATCATTGAAGAGAACGGATTAATTCCCGGAGCATATACCATTACCTTCAGCCGCAAGGAGAATAGCAATGGATAACACCCAAAACGAAGAAGAAGGGAAGCCCGAGGTGATCAGGATAAGCGAAAGTGATATGGCAAAACCGATTACCATTTCTTCCAGTAAAGAAATCATTGTTATTATCGATGCCGAACAAAGCGGAGCATCGAAGTAAAAACAGGGAGGAGTTGAAATGGTTCGGTATCCTTTAAACTTGCACGAAGCTGTGGCGGTGTTTCGGGAAAACGAGCGTCTTGACGGGGGATTTTTCCCCGTCGGGGTAAACAACTGCTGGCATGGGGGAATCCATCTCCGCTCCAGAGAAAAAGCAATTCATCCTCTGTCCAATGGAACTCTTGCCGCTTATCGCATCGCAGAAAGCAATTGCGAGATCCCCCTGCTGAAATCTCTTTCCAAGCGAGAATATGAACATATACAGGAAATGGGGAAGCGTCTGGAGCCGTCAGGGATCTTGGAAGCTGACTGCTACGAACTGCTTGAAGAAAACGAGGCGATTGAACTATATACCCTTAAAGAGGAATATGCCGATACAACAAAACCCGGATCACATTGTTTTGTGCTCATCAAGCATGAACTGCCTCTTCCTGCCGACGGCGATCAGGGAAATGAAAGTACCCTTGAATTCTTTTCATTGACAATGCATCTGCTTCCCGATGGCGTTTATGCCTTTCCCGATGACTACTGTAACGTGTCGACATTTACCCTGAATCATCGCACCCCTTTTTACCGGGATTGGCTGTTCCGGGTTGCAAAGGAGATTGATACTACCGGGATACGGGCCATGGTCTACAAACAGGAACGAGGTGTCGACATCGAGCTTCTTCCCGGCTGTGATTATGAAGTTGCAGATCAGCAGTGCTTTTATCGCTCATACAACCGGAACGAACTGGAAGACAATGTAACCATCCTGGCGATGATCGATCCGGTAAAAAACGTCCGGGAAAGGATTTCTGTCCGACGGATTTATCTCGGAAGGGCGACAAGCCCCATGACCCTTAAAACAGGAGATGCCGATGCGGTCCTCTACCGGCCCCAAACCCTGGACTACGATGATTTGGAAGAAAACCGCATGGGGTTTATTCCGGCAGGAACACATATGGGGGGAATCACCGTTGTCGAGGATGCAAGGGAAGAAAGCAGCTGGCAGTATCAGCAGAATATCATCAAGATTCGTCTTCCCCATGGGAGGGGTGTAGAATCCCGGGAGATTACCGGATTTGTTCATGGTGATTGCCTTCAACATGGTGATAGTGGATATGAGATTACCACCGATTGTTATGCAGCCACCGCCGTTGAAGCACGAGGAACTGCCATTCCCGATGATCTCTACAAGATCATCAGCTTTAAAGCGTATCTGGAAGTAATGCAAAACGGTGTAACCCGCTATAATCCTGATTTGTATTCCCGGCAGATTGTCCGTCCCTTTACTGTCTTTGAAGAGACCGGTCCGATATTCAGCAACAGGGACAGGCAACCCAACTATGCAAAAGCCGGGGATTCCGAACTCATGGTGATCGTCAACGAGCGCTATCGCCGCCGCATGTACGATCCGGAAAGCTTTGCCCGTCCTCCTTTTTCCGATGGTGATCGATATCTGTTTACCACTGATGAGGAGTATCTTCCGGTGGCCTTTGTGGATGCAGATGATTTTTCCCGGTTTCGGACAGAGGGTTTGGAGTTTCGCCAGCTGGACCGAGCCCTTTCGGCTCTCAAGCTGTATACCATGAGCTACACAGAAATCTTTGAAAAAGGTGATACGGTTGTGATAGAGGAAGCGGCCGGGAACGGGCCTTCGGCGCAGTTGTCGGGGATTCACGGCCACAACCTGTTTTTTGTCAAATTTCAGGTTCCCGAGGATGAAGATTCCGAGTGGTACGTGCGGGCGGAAGAGCTTGCCCTTGAACGGGGAGAGCACGGCAAGGTTGCCCTGCATCCCTATTACGAGGGTGATACGGTACGGCTTTCCCATCCGGGAATTGTACTCTACGATTCGGGAGAGATCTTTGATTCTGGACGGCCCAAGGGAAATCCCCGGCAGGTACTGGCAGTTGGCAAGACCATGAAGCTCATGAATGCCGATGGGTTTCTCTCCAACCCGAACAGTTACACCATGGTACCGGTACAGCTGGAAAATGGTCTGGTACGCTATGTGCTTTCCCAGGCCTTTCGCGGAATCGAGGTAAAGAGCGCGGTAAAAGAGGGCTTTGAGCTGTCCGACGACATTCAGATTCCCGACGATCCCGTCGAGGTCGGTGTGAACGATCTTTTAGGGTATGGCGGAGAGCTGGAGGGGGATCGGGATTTCTACCACCTGAGTCTGTTCTTTAAAGAATGGCCCGAGGCAGGGGGAAAGCGATGGGACCGCTACCTGTTACCCTTGGGAATCGCTTACCGCCAGCCTCAAAGCCTGCCTGAGCAGTTCCTGTATCTTCCCCGGGGGAGCACCTTGACGCTCCATGCCCCGCAAGGTGACCAGCGGGGAACGGTCCCCTGTCTGCAGGCACGGGAGGTACAAATATCCCGGATGATCGTCTATTTCAAGACCTCCGAACTTACCCCGGTTACCGACCCGGAAACCCTTGGAGGTCTTGGAACCGCCGAATATGTAAGAAACCACCGGTTCTATCGGGTGGCCGAACGCATCAGCGAGGCCTATCTTTCTTTTACACGGATCGATTTTGCCGGCGGGCGGAATGAACCCGGAGCAGAGGGAATGAGAGTGCATGTTTTCCGAAACGGGGCATTGGTGCAGGGAAAGATCTTTGCCGAGCATGCGCCGGGAAGCACCGGCTATATGGGTCTGGTGATTGACCGGCAGGAGCTGGAGGAGGATGCCTTCCGCTTCTGGATAGAGGAGACCGGTCCTTTTAGCCAGGCAATCTCCAAACCGGACGACCAGACAATGGTCACCAATTCGGCCATCAGCGTGGCCTGGTACGAAGAGAACCCTGAGCTGTACACGATGGCGGAAAGGCCGCTACAGGGGATCGAGCGGACCGGTGAAGCGGTGATCAGGCCGGAGCAGTCAATAAGCCTTGTGGACCGTCATAATGCGGAGTATACGGGATTTCCCCTGGGAGACGGGGTTTACTATCTGCCGAGGCAGACGGCGGACGGGTATAAAAAGGACCTTCTGGCGTGGGATGAGTTTTTCACCATCAAGGAGGGGGAAAGCGATGAGGATATCTTCTGCGATATCGCGAACGAAGTGCTTGCGCCCCTGGATATGGACCGGGACGGAGTGGTCAGGGGAAGTGAACTGCGGAGGATCTTCAATCACCAGGATGAGGGGAACAATGGCGATATCGTACGGGCTTTAAGGCGTCTGGGCTGTCAGTTTCCCTTTGAATGGAACCGGGAGCTGTATGGTGATGATTACCAAAGCCAGCTGGATGAGCATGAGCTTGATAATGACGACGACCTGGTGGAACATACGAGAGCGGTGATGGATGCCATGGATATCTGGGCGGGGATAAAGGATCTTCCCGGGATTGATAACGCTGCGCAGCTGTGGCATGTGCACCCGGTCTATTTTCTGCAGCACCTCAGGAAGATGGGGCTGTGGGAGATGAATCCGTATGCGGGGCATACCATATCCTGTTCCCCGCGGATCGAGGTGAATATTCGTGATAACCCCGGCTTTGCACCGAGGGTGAGGGAGAGGAGTCCATACACATGGGAGCAACCAGGGGGAGAGGAGTATTACGCGGGGATATCGACGCTGTTTAATGATCCGTATACCCCGACCTGGACCCATGATGGCGTGGACTTTGTGGCATCCAGGGAAACTCCGGTGATA
>NZ_KB899456.1 GCF_000378205.1 Sediminispirochaeta bajacaliforniensis DSM 16054
GGAGGCGTCGATCAGGGGGAGCGCCCAGGCAGAGAAAGGAAAGGAAACGAAGGGATTGTTTAATATCCATGTAGGGTATGTGCCGGTAATGGATAAGAACAAGCCGGAGAAGGTGAAGGAAGCGGGGTACGGAGAGCTTGGAAGGATCTACGAGCAGTTTTTTATCGATGAGGCGAGGTTCGGCCGGGGGATAGCGGTGTCGGGAGCGCCGTGGTACAGCCAGAAGCTATGGGATGATGATGCAGACAACGACGGGAAGTCGGATGGCTTGCTGGGAGCGCCGACGGTAAAGACGATAGCGGATATCGGGATGGCGGTGGCGGCGAGCCTTGTGGTACCTGGCGGAGGAGTTGGGCTGCTGATGAGTGTGGGGCTGAACCTGGTGGATGATGCGTTGTTTACGATGGCGGATGTGAGTAACGGAGTTGATGCAGGAGATGCGTGGGGAAACTTTGCGAAGAAGGGGTTGACGAGTGTAGCGAGTGCGGGAATCAACATGGGTTCGGGAGTACTGGACGGAGTGATAGGGAGCACTGGGATGATGGAGGTAGGAAGCGATGTGATGCTTGCTGGAGCGCAGAGTGCGGCGAACACGTATTCGAGTGCATTTATCAACAGCCTTGACTTTGATAACTTTGGAAACAGCGGGTGGATTGACGGAGGAAGCTTTGCCCATGCGACGGGCTGGGGGACAAGCGGCTCCGGGTACCTGTCGTCGATGGGAGGATCGCTGGTGAGCAGCGGACTTGATACCGGAATTTTCGGGTATGTCGGGGATGTTTTTGGGAATGCCAGCCAGTTAAACAAGACATTGGGGAATATAACCTCTGGAGCGATAGAGTACGGAATGACGGGAAGCACGACACTGAATGTAGCGAAGGTGATGGGAACGGGAGCGCTTGAGCTGCATGTAGGAGGAGAAGGCTCGTTGTTTGATCTGGGAAGGGATGGCTATGATATGAGTTATGGAACCCTTGCCCAGTCAGTTAAAGGACTTGAAGCGTACCGAGAGAATGCAAGGATAAGGAAGTCTGGGGTAGATGAGAAGTATCGTGCAGGAATGAGGATGCTCTATAGTGCGGAAGGAATGGATGAAGGGGCTGCGAATAGAAGCTTGTATGAACAGTTGTTATCTGGAGAAACGAGGATAGAGGAGCTAGGCCGGGGAGGAAAAGAAGCTGAGACGAGGCTTGAAGAAGGGCAGAAAGTGATTCGTCTTGCAAGCCAGAGCGGAAAGAACAGAGGGCTGCATTATGGGGTGGTACTGAGTCATGAGGCGATGAGGAATGGTGTGGATGACGGAGAGCTGGGACAGGCGCAGGAGACCTTTGAATCGGTATTGAACCATACGCTGGTGGCGCAGGCGGTAGCTTCGGTCTATGGAGACGATAGCTTAACGGATAGTATGCAGAGGGATGTGGCAAAGCTGAACGAGGCGATTGAGAACAACAATTTTGCTGCTTTTGGCAATCATGCACTGAGCTCGTATGACTCGAGTGCGGATTATTGGAAAGTTATTCTTGATGATAATGGAGAAGTAACAAAAGTACTTGATGATGGTGATAAGGATATCATAACTTTTGTTGATAAGGATGAAAACATAAAATCAATACATAGAGCTTATGGCTCCTTATCAGGTCGGATTGCCGAAATAGCAGCAGGTTTTCAACTTGGTGATAATCGACAGAGCAAATCCGATATCAATAGCATAATGGTAACATCAGGACTTGATTATACTTCTAAGTTAGGCTGGCATGCCATTAGAGCTGATGCATATGATTATGGTTCAGGCTATGACCCGATATACGATGCAATAAAAAATGGTAATTATAATGATATAAAAGATATTGTTTCCGATATGAACAAAAATAGTGAGACAGATATTTCTCAGGAAATGGTTGAAGGGGCATTGGGATTGGATAAGCATTCAGCTTGTGCAATAACTTCTGCAGCAGAAATGACAAACAATTATTTGCAGTCAAAATATGGAGAAAGTTTGAATTCTTCTGATCTGTTAGAGGCTTTAAAGAAAGCTCGGGGGGAAATGTTTAATGATGAAAGTTGGGTTTTATCGTTTAACGGGATCAATGCTATGGTCGCGGCAGAAATAGGACTCGATAATTATCCTGTTTTTTATAAAACGTACGATAGTTTGGACGCCTTACAGGCAGATGGAATAAAATTTTATATGGAAAAATTTGTAAATGCGAATGATGCTGGTCGCACACACTTTGGAAGCTGGGTAAATGGAATACTCGATGACCCTGATACGACAACTAATAATAGATGGTGGAAAAGACCCGATAAACATAATTCTGTTTATTATGGTTTTAAATCCAAGTATTGAGAGTAGTAAACGATGAAAAACATACGTGTGTATTTGATCATGAGTATGATCTTGTTGGTGATATCATGTCAGAAAAGCAATGATAAAGAGACAAGAAGCACTATGCAAGTTGTTAGGGAAGGATCAGAAGTAACGAATAATATTCAAAAGAAAGAGATCCAAAAAACGTCAAAGAAGCCGCTATTTTTTGTTTCCGAAGGGAGATACGCACCTGAAATGATCTATGTTGAGGGTGGAGAGTACATGATGGGTGACCCATCGGTAAAAACAAATCAGCCACACCGTGTTGAGGTATCATCATTTTACATGTCGAAGTACATGGTAACAAATGGAGAATGGAAAGAATTTCTGGATGATGTAAAGCTTAAATTTACCTGGGACTGGGATGATGGAGTAGGGTATGGACCATTTTATAATATTGTGCCGACCGATGATTGTCCAGCGCAAGGATTGAATTGGTATTATGCTATTGTTTTCTGCAATTGGGCCAGTTTGAAGGATGGATTTGAGCCTAGTTATATAATAGAGGAATTACCGGAGAAAGAATTTCAGGAAATTTCTGTTGAATGGAATAAAGCAGCAAAGGGTTATCGTTTAGCGACAGAAGCAGAATGGGAATATGCAGCCAGGGGAGGAAAAATGTCGGAAGGATATGTGTATCCGGGAAGTAATAATGCGGAAGAAATAGGAAGATTTGGAAAAGAGCAAAAGACTTCGTACCCGGTAGGAGAGTATAAAGCAAATGAAATAGGGATTTATGATATGGGAGGAAATGCAGATGAATGGTGCTGGGATTGGTATGATGAGGTTATGTTTAAATGGCTGCCTGTTGAAAATCCCTCTGTGGATCGGAGAGAAGATGTTCACGTTAAGTTTTATCAAGGAGACGACTTAAAAATTATAAGAGGTGGCTCATGGAATACCAGCGCAAATGAGATTGGAAGAAGAAGTGCGTATCCACCAAAGAATATCTCGATGACAGGGATACGGCTTGTAAGAAATGTTGAATAAGTCTTTAGAAGAACAAAGGAAAAAGGTAGCGATAGAGGCGGTTAATGTAAAAGTCTATTTTTCTTACCCTATATAGCCTTATTTTTCCTAAGAAACAAACAATGGCCGAGTGTCAGGGATGCGAATGGGTATGCCGGTCCTTATACTCGTGGAAGTGATCATACGTATGCCTATAAAGATCAAGACGTGTATAGAGGTGAGACGGTGGCTGCAGATTCACCTTTCTACATGCGATTCGGAAATTTTACTAGCGGGGACTATTCAGGAAATATATTTGTTATAAACAGGGCCCAGACCATTGGAAACGGCTGGCTTGATGCATCAAGTAATTATCCTGAATACAGGGTTCTTGGCCATAGTATTATGGATGGCAATGGAATGCTATTAGCGAAAAAATCTGGAATTGTTTCAGCTGGATGTTTTATGAATGATGTTGAAACGCTGAATCGTACGCAGAATCAGATAACGACTTGGGGTATCGATTATCCCTATGATGTGCGTTCAACGTAAGCGGTGATTCTTACCCTATACCTTAATCTGTTCGGGAGTCAGTTTGAACGGCAGCAGTTTTTCATAATCTGACCGCTCTACACAATACGGCAGTTTGCGGAAAATATAGTAAAAATAATCATAGACTGATAGCTTCTGCAATTTTGCAGATTCAACAAGGCTATAAAGTATAGCCGAAGATTCGGCGCCGCGTTCTGTATCGGAAAACATCCAGTTCTTGCGGCCGATTACAAATGGCCGGATCGCATTCTCAGCACTGTTGTTCGACGGCGTAAGAAGCGGCTCTTCCAGATACCGTTTCAACTGCTCCCAATTATCAAGCGTGTATGATATTGCTTTTCCGAACGCCAAAGTCGGCGGAGTAATGGCCGTATTGGTTGTCAGTAATTCGAATAGCGTTTTTAGAATTGGCCCGGCTTTATGTGCTCGTTGTTTCTGAAATCCTTTTTTCGAGAAGCTTGTTCTTAAATCTTCAAGTTCAAAAGCTTCTTGATCAATTCAAGTATCTGCTTTGCCTCAGGAGCCTTAGACATCTCCCAGTATTTATAAAAATACCTCCGGGCATGCGCCCAGCACAATACATGTCGTATAGATTTGTTGCCGTCATCTCTGAGTTTCTTAAGCGCTGTATTATATGCTTCATAATCATCAGTCTGCAGCCAGCCTTTATACTCTTTCAGAAATTTATATGGAATTTCATGTGAACGGCCTGTTTCATACTGAAATACTACAGCTTTCTTTCCAGCCGCTCCTCCAAGAAACACCCACATCCAGGATTTATCCTGTGCCTTGCGTCCTTTTTCTTTCAACACCTGAACCCGAGTCTCATCGGCGTTTATTACAGAACCTGTTTTGATAGTATCCTTAAGCAGTTCATACAGCGGTCTGCATTGCTCAGCACATTTGATTGTCAACGTGCTGAGTGTAGAACGTGGAATATCTATACCTATTGCAGATAATCTCTTGCTCTGCCTGTAGAACGGAAGCGCATATTCAAACTTCTCGTTTATGCTCCATGCAAGAAGGCTCTCATCTGCAATACTTCCGGATATCAGGTGCTTAGGTGTCGCCACCGGAGGTAAATTGCAGGAAAACACCGGAATGAAATTGCAGACTCCGGCTTGAAAAAAAGGGCGGTACCGCCTTGTAATGGTTGTAGCCAAACAATCATAAAAACAAGGAGTACGCCCTACAATGCTGGAGTTACTGATGCATGAAGCACAGATGTTGAAACGACAGGGCAAGAAGATCAGAGAAATCGCTGAATCCCTCGGAAAAAGTGAACGCATGGTTCACTACTATCTGACGGAGCCCTCACGACCACGTAAAAAACGGAACTATCCGAGCA
>NZ_KB899457.1 GCF_000378205.1 Sediminispirochaeta bajacaliforniensis DSM 16054
TCCTTATCTTGGGCATCGTTCTTAGTGACAATTTCAACAAATGTGTTTTGATTTTTTTCTCTCTTTAGCTCTTCGGTATAGAACCAGCTGTAGAAGGTTTGGGTGTTCAGACCACTTTCTCTGGCATAGGCCGCTTTACTCAATCCGCTTTCTTTCCACATTTGTTTGTGCAGTTCTTTATCCGATTCTGTAGTTTTCATTTCTCCTCCAATAGTGAAATCTATTGAAAGAATGTTCTTTTTCTTTTCCCTTGTGCAGGTGGGGTTTATGGAGCGGTTACTCCTAACGATGGGTTTATGAATAATTATCAGCCTTGTGACGGTTTTGTAATCGACCGACAGATTGGAGTGAAGGGAGGGGCAGATGCAAATATATATATGAACATCGAGACTGGGAGAGTAGACTCCCAAGATCCTTGGGATTACCAAAACGAAAAAAGGGAGGAAGTAAATGCAGTTGCCCTGAGAGAAGTCGTCCCTGCTGTCTGGGATAGTGAGGAACAATGTTGAATAGAGAGTGAAGAGCCATCACCTGCCGACGATAGGGAGAATGGGAAAAAGGGTGGACGCCAACCAATGCCGACCAGGGCAGAACCTCTGTCTGCTGCAGCCTGTTCCTTTTCTCTATCCTTCATATCTCATCAAGAGCGCTTGATAGTCCTTCAGTTTCAGATACGGATTTTTTTAGTAATAACTTCATACTTGATTACAAGTGTATATGATAGAATAATAGAGCATGTTTAGCGTCGCAGAAAGTAACACTCCTCCGATGATGTCAGTGAGCCAGTGTACCCCCGATAGCAGCCGACCGATTATTGTAACGACAATAATCAGAATAGAAAAAATGTCGATAAGCCGAATAAATTTTTTCCTCTTGATCCGGTGATGAAACTGAATCATCGACATAGTCATAATACTGACTACAATCATTGTATGGCTTGATGGATATGATGCTTCAAGTTCTCCATCCATCAGAATAGGCCGATAATTAATGATTATTTTTTCAAACATTATGTAACAACCGATAATTGCTAAGTAAAACAGTCCAAGCAGCAGGATATCGGCATCGACATTTTTCAGGCTTTTACGTTTAATTAACTGAGCCAATCCAAGCACACCAAAGGCACATGCAAACATAATTGAGACCAGCCCAAGCCAATCGGTCAGATAATACCACAAAAGCGTTACACCCAAATAATTAAAGACAAAATGATTTATAGATGATAGACCTATGCTTGTCCCTTCGGGGCCTATTGGCTTTATATCAATGTTCTTTATCATAAATGTTAAGGTTATAAATGCAATAAAGAGAGTTGCAGTAATAGTATAATTAATTTGATTACGTTTGTTCATTTTATTTTCTCGTATTGGATTAGTATTTTATGGAAAGGACAGCGCCCATTGGTATCGCCTGGACAGAAACATCATAAGTACTATTAGTACCTACCTTTTGGGTATTGATGTTCAAACTATGAATCCAGGGGACAAAAAAACCGCAGGCGGTTCCTGCTATGGCTCCGGCAATCACATCGGTTAAAAAATGATCTCCGCTGGCGACTCGACAGGCGGCAGTACTAAATGCGATGACATATGAAGATGCGATTACCGGAATTTTCCATTTAGAATTTGGAAAGTACTTACTGAAAACAAGACTTGTAAAAGAAGCTCCGGCGAAAGACATTGTCGTATGCCCAGACGGGAAGGATTTGTTCCAGTCGTGGTCATTAACCGCATCCTTGGGAAAGCCTTCAAAATACATATAGGGTCTAGCTTTGTTGATACAAATTTTCCCAAGCTCTTTGAAGCCGTATGCAAGCGTTATAGTCTCCGCATACATGGTTCCAATGGTGAGCCATTGATCCATGGGCGCTACAAGCAGTATTGTTGGCGTTAATATTGAAACAATTCCGAAGTATGTTCCGAGTTTATCGATTGCCGATGAGTAGGAATTCATCAATAGTTGATCAAATCCATTTACTTGCGACGAGTCTATGATATTTCCGTCGAATTTGGAATGGTTAACTTCTCCAACCTTATCAAAATAAAGTACTATCCCGTTCAGTCCGGCAGATGAAGCAAACAAAATTCCTTCAAGGATTGGATCAAGATTAAATAGAGAACCGTTGTTTTTTGCATCTACAGCACCATCAAACGAAAACAATGAAGTCGCGGCGAGCAAGATAAATACGGCCGTTACGGATTTTTTTTTATGCATTGGTTTACTCCTGTGTGTCATTTCGAGCAGTTAGCCACAGAGTGACAGGAGGAACCAGAAATATTTGTTTACATCAGTGATACTTTTGGTATCATTCTTTCTTTATCAGTAAAATTCCTTTTAGTACCAACAAACAAAGTAAAAATGATGATGCATAGGGCTGGCGGGTCATGATGAAAAGGAGAACAGAAAATACGGACAGGCAGGATGAGATACCTATTTTCAAACGAAGCCAGAATGGTGACTTGAGATTCTGCATTGCCAATTCCGCTACCCCAAAGATAGTAGTTGTGATTACTGCAATATAAGAAACCAGTAGTATATCATATGAGATATTTAACGCAGGCAGGGCCACGAACTCTACATGCTCACCCTTCTGATTTCCGAAAAAAGGCAGCACAAGGAGTAATGCGGACATAAAATCCAGAACACCGAAGACTAATGAACAAATATTTCTTGAAGCCTCACGAGTCTGATTTTCTGCAATAGTTATAAGTTCATCACCAGAAAGCAGTTCATCTACTAATACAGAGAAGACCTTTGCTATCAGCTTTAGTGATTCAATATTAGGATAGCCGCGTCCTGATTCCCACTTTGACACAGTTACTCTGGAGACAAAAAGCTTTTCAGCTAATTGTTCCTGTGTTAATCCGGCATTCGTTCTTAGTTGCTGCAATTTTGCATTAAATTCCATTTATTCCATTGAATCCTTGTTATCGAAGATCGAAGGAGCGGATTCCAGCAAGAATCCGCTCATATTATCATATGTTTATGAATTATAATATTTGGCTGTATGATACTTGAAAAGAGCACGCAGTACCGAAAGAGTATTATCAATTGAAACAGATGCTCCCGTATATGCATCAACAAAGTCAAACTTTTCTCCATTTCGTTCAACCTGCCCTGCATCAGTAATATCCTTCAATGAAGTCATCTTATCAATTTCAGCTTTACTTTTGTACTGTAAATATGGCAGGAATTCATTCTTGATTTCATTATAGGTAATTCCGTTCTCAGGATTCACGGGACTATCCCCCCAAAACTGAAATGAAATATTTCGAATCGTTGCCTCTTCCGGAGTATCATTATTGTTATTAATTTCTACATAAAGTAGGTGCTGATAGTTCTCTGAAGCAGCACGACAATTACAAGAAAGATAGCTTATCTGATATTTTGTATAATTGTCCATCTCATATTCGTAGAGAATTACGGCGGCATAAGGCTCAGAAAGACCATGTTTAAGATGCTGATATTCGATTATTTCATTACTGGAAAAATTGGGATACTGAGCCTCTTTCGTTGAACTACTACAACCATTAAAGAAAAGAAAAGCGGTAAGCAGTATGCTAAAAAACAGATATAACGTAGTTTTTTTCATTTTGTTCTACCTTGCCTTATTCTTCAACCTTATGAAGTTGGTTGAATTGGATCAGATGATATTTAAGCCGGTGCAGGGCATTGTAGTCATATTTATTATTTTCACCATAAGATACTTTCACGTGCTCCAGGTTCTTACCTTTGTATGTCCAAAAACCTCCTATGTTGTAAAGTTTTTCAGGGTTATATCCTAGCTTGATTAGCAACCCTCTGGTCATGCCCGCATATCCACCGCCTCCACACATAAGAAAAATAGCCTTATCTTCAGGAAACAGGTCCTTTATGACCATTTTAGATTCTTTGAAATTGGCTTTGACGGTATCGATGGCACCAGTGTCATCCCATGTCAATGAAAAAAGGGTCGGACCATTATATTGCGTGGCAGCAACGGCTGCGGGTAAGCCACTCAAATTTGCCAGAAAGGGATACGGAACAACCTCAAAACCTTCAATTGTTCCCGATAATACAGGATCCCCTCCAATGGCCGAATAGTCACCCGGATCAATAAGCATTCGTACATCAACATAAGCAACATCATCTCTTCCGACCCACTCATCAATGGTATTGACATTAATGTTTTTGTCGACACCAAACTGGCTCGTTTCGTCTACAGTAGCTTTGGGAAGTGTCTTAATCGCGGCTTCCTTATTATTACTGCAAGTTGCCAACAGAATAAACAAAGCAAGGATTGAAACTATTGGTACAAACTTTTTCATGTGGATTACCTACTCCTTTGAAATTTTTTATACACAAGTATAATTTCACTTATTATTATTAATAATTGATTTTTATACAACTATTTTAGTTTTATTATTATATATTGTCGCCACCGGAGGTAAATTGCAGGAAAACACCGGAATGAAATTGCAGACTCCGGCTTGAAAAAAAGGGCGGTACCGCCTTGTAATGGTTGTAGCCAAACAATCATAAAAACAAGGAGTACGCCCTACAATGCTGGAGTTACTGATGCATGAAGCACAGATGTTGAAACGACAGGGCAAGAAGATCAGAGAAATCGCTGAATCCCTCGGGAAAAGTGAACGCATGGTTCACTACTATCTGACGGAGCCCTCACGACCACGTAAAAAACGGAA
>NZ_KB899458.1 GCF_000378205.1 Sediminispirochaeta bajacaliforniensis DSM 16054
ATCTTCGGGTGTATGATATTCATGAGTTTCAGTATGTACCGAAACTGTAAATGGGGATCTTAGATAATTGTTAATAAGGTGCTGAACTGTACATCCAAATAAGAGATATTGGATTTAATGGACTTGTTATAGTTTAATATTTAAAAAATATATTTACATCGCTATAAAGTTGCATATAATCAATTAAAAGGAGAAAAAAATGCCAGCTCTTAATGAATCTAGTTTTCTGCAACGGATTGATACAATTAAAGAACTACTTTCAAATGAAGACCAGCAAGACAGTATTATTGCTACTCTGCAGGAAAAAGGTGTTGAATGCGCGATATTGACGCCACTATTTGAAACACTTCTCGGATTTGACGCGTTGAGAGATATTAAGTACGAATATACTAGTAATAAGAAATTTAACAGGTTTGATTTTCTCATCGATAACAGATTTATTGTTGAAGCAAAAAGACTTAATTCTCCATTAACAAGTCTTCACAAACAAATTTCAGAATATATTGAATACCATGACGATATTCCGTATGGGATGTTGTCGAATGGTTCTGAATATGCTTTCTTCATTCAAAAGTCATTTATAAAAGAGTTTTTAGGACCAGAAGAGAAGTTAAAAATAAACTTCAAAAAAAATGTTTTTCATGTTTTATCAATTAGCATATTTGATGTTTACTTTTTGGAAGTCATCAAACTTTTTTCAAAGGATCAATATCATCAGTATTTTTCCAATATCGCTAAGTATGCTCTAACACGAATCAATAATTCCAGAGGAACAAAAATATGTGACGACAAAGAAATGAATCAATATCTACAAGAAAAAATTAGTGAGACAATGGATATACGTCCAGGAGCATATCTGAAAGACATTCAAGATGGGAAACTTAAAACAGGCGATACATTGGTGTATGAAGATGAATGTGTAAAAATACCAGTTACCATAGAAAATGATGGACGCGTGAAACTTAAAAAAGCAACAGTTATAGTAAAAGATATGATGAAAATCATAGATAATGAATTTAGTCCATTAATTGACTTAGTACGAACAGATTGGAAGAATGAAGACGTTGTATTCAATGACACCGCTGAAATAATAAAAATTGCTACAGGCAGAGAACGATTGAGAAAAGGAAAATACGAGTTCAAATGAAGAAATAGATAACCAGCAATTGGAGCAGACATGCCTATTGTCATGCTTTGTGCAGCTGAAGAAAAAAGGTGTAATGCAGAAACCTGGTGATTCCAAGCAAAAGTAGTTGTATAATGTTGATTGGAATCAGCACAAAGCACGCCAACTTAACGGCATGCAGCTCAATTGAATGTTATGTTTACATCTGGAAATGTCCAAATATGCGAATAATTCGTGCGTTTTCTATTTATATGTACTAAGAGTTAAAATTTGTGTACACATTGTTGACTTGTGTACACAAATCAGTTATCATTGGACAAATGAATGGTTTTGATCCTAAAGTACCGTATAATTCACTTCCACTAGTGCCTCCAGCGTTAGAAAAGTATGAATCTATTGCTATTTGGAAGCAAGAGAGTGCCGCGAGAGCAGCAATCTTTGAACTAAAGGGAATAGCAAACATCATCCCGAATCAATCAATCTTAATTAATGCAATTATTCTCCAAGAATCAAAAGATAGTTCAGAAATTGAAAATATCATCACTACGAAAGACAAATTGTATCAAGCGCTATCCAGCACAAAAGCTATAGATTCGGAGACGAAGGAGGTAATGTACTATAGAGAAGCATTGACAGCTGGATGGAGAAGGCTGAAAGAGCATGGGTATATTTCAATAAATGATATTGTAGAGATCCAGAAGATTCTTGTGAAAAATGATGCAGGAATACGAAAGGCCCCAGGAACAAGATTAGTAAATGATAAGACAGGTGAAATCATGTATTCACCGCCAGATGAGCCTGAAGTGATAAATGGCTTGCTAAAGAACTTTACCGAATATTTAAATAATAAAGAAACTAGCTTAATAAAAATGTCAATTTTACATTATCAATTTGAGAGTATACACCCTTTTTACGACGGAAATGGGAGAAGTGGTAGAATTATAAATGTATTGTATCTCTTGCTGAAAGATTATTTAGAAATACCGATCTTATATTTGAGTTCCTATATTATAAGAAATAAAAGTGAATACTATCGACTATTACGATCGATAACCAAATGTGATGAGTGGGAAGAATGGATCATTTTCATCTTAAAAGGAATAGAGGAAACGGCGAAAGAAACGATAAAGAAAGTAAAGAAAATTAAAGGCTTATTAGATGAAACAATTGAATATATAAGAATGAAAGAGCCAAAGATATACTCAAAGGAATTAGTGGAGATCTTATTTGAGAATCCCTACTGTAAAGTAGGTTTCTTAGTGAACGGACTTAAGATTGAAAGAAAGACGGCATCAGTGTACCTGCATAGGCTATCAGAAATAGGTATCTTAGAATTGAGAAAAGTAGGGAGGGAGAATATTTTTATCAATAGTGATTTAATGAATATACTAAAGATGTAAACATAACCAGCAATTGGAGCAGACGTGGCTACTGTCATGGTTTGTGCTTTGGATTGGGTAAAGAAGAGCAGAATCTAAAAGCGAAAGCTCTAATCTGCAAAAAAGATATGGTATAATGCATGAAGTGAAGAGCACAAACACATGCCAGTAAACGCCACGCAGCTCAATTGAATGTTATCTATAATTTCAGAGGGACTAAAATGTGATGGATATAATCGTACAGCTTTTAGGTCCAGATGAAGAAATATTGGATATAGTGTAAAAATCGGTTGCTTAAAGGTGATAGGAATGCTTGAAACTAAACAGATAAGAAATGAAGATGTTCCATATGAATTAATCTATCTTGCGGATGAAGATGATGACCAGATAAAGAAATATAAAGATACATCAATATTTTGGGCAACAATGGATAATGAGAAGATTATTGGAATTATCGGAATAAATGAAATTAATAAAGAATCTACTGAAATTGTCTGTGTTGCTGTAGATGAAGAATATCAAAATAAGAAAATAGGGACAAATCTGATCGAAAAAGCCATATCTGTATCAAAAGAGAAGAAATATAAAGAAATCATAATAAAAACTGGAAATTGTGGAATGGGACAGCTTTATTTGTATCAACGCTGTGGGTTTAGATTTGATTCTATTAATAAAGACTACATGATAGAAAATTATAAGAATCCAATATATGAAAATGATATTCAATGTTTTGATCAGATTGTTTTAAAATACAGGATATATTCCAAAGAAGAATTGAATAAGATAATTAAAGAATATTGGAAGAGGTTTATAGAGAAGAATGAAGAATATAAAGAATCAGAATACGAAGTCTGGTCATTTGGTCATACAGATAATCTTGCCAATAAATTGATTGGATATGTACGACAGGGAAAAAAAACGGGAACCTCATCAGCATTAGAAATGTATGAGGTTGATGAAAAAGTTCCTGAAGAAAGTGATATCTCTATAATAACACATGGAAATGGATTGCCTGGATGCGTAATAAAGACAGAAGAGATAAGAAAGAAAAGATTTAAAGATATTACAGAAGAAGAGGCGAGATTAGAAGGGGAAGGAGATTTATCACTGGAATATTGGAGAAATGTGCATGAACATTTCTTTCGAAATGAATATGAAAAAAAAAGAAAAAAATTCTCAGAAGATATCCCGGTGATATTTGAGAGATTTGAAGTGATATATGATGAATATAGATAACCAGCAATTGGAGCAGACGTGGCTACTGTCATGGTTTGTGCTGGGCATTGGGTAAAGAAGAGCAGAATTTGAAAGCGAAAGTTCTAATCTGTGAAAGATATGTTACAATGCATGAGGGAAAGAGCACAAACCACGCCAGTGCGCTTTATGTCAACATAGATTACGCGCTCTTTGAAATATTTTGTGAAGATTTTTTACCTTCGGTAGAGGATTGTCCTTCATAGTTTTTACCAG
>NZ_KB899459.1 GCF_000378205.1 Sediminispirochaeta bajacaliforniensis DSM 16054
GGAGGCGTCGATCAGGGGGAGCGCCCAGGCAGAGAAAGGAAAGGAAACGAAGGGATTGTTTAATATCCATGTAGGGTATGTGCCGGTAATGGATAAGAACAAGCCGGAGAAGGTGAAGGAAGCGGGGTACGGAGAGCTTGGAAGGATCTACGAGCAGTTTTTTATCGATGAGGCGAGGTTTGGCCGGGGGATAGCGGTGTCGGGAGCGCCGTGGTACAGCCAGAAGCTATGGGACGATGATGCGGACAACGACGGGAAGTCGGATGGCTTGCTGGGAGCGCCGACGGTAAAGACGATAGCGGATATCGGGATGGCGGTGGCGGCGAGCCTTGTGGTGCCTGGCGGAGGAGTTGGGCTGCTGATGAGTGTGGGGCTGAACCTGGTGGACGATGCGCTGTTTACGATGGCGGATGTGAGTAACGGAGTTGATGCAGGAGATGCGTGGGGAAGCTTTGCGAAGAAGGGGTTGACGAGTGTAGCGAGTGCGGGAATCAACATGGGTTCAGGAGTACTGGACGGAGTGATAGGGAGCACTGGGATGATGGAGGTAGGAAGCGATGTGATGCTTGCTGGAGCGCAGAGTGCGGCGAACACATATTCGAGTGCATTTATCAACAGCCTTGACTTTGATAACTTTGGAAACAGCGGGTGGATTGACGGAGGAAGCTTTGCCCATGCGACGAGCTGGGGGACAAGCGGCTCCGGGTACCTATCGTCGATGGGAGGAGCGCTGGTGAGCAGCGGACTTGAGAATTCGTGGAGCGGAGCACTGAATACATTTGGATTTGATATAGCAACAAGCTTGGACTATAAAGCAATGGCGGGCTTTAGCTCCTTAACGGGAAGTCTTGTTGGAAATGCAATTGAGTATGGAATGACGGGAAGTACGACACTGAATGTAGCAAAGGTGATGGGAACGGGAGCACTTGAGCTGCATGTAGGAGGAGAAGGCCCACTGTTGGAGTTGGGAAGAGACGGAACAGATGTGAGTTACGGGCGCCTCAGCCAAGCCTATACGGGCTTTACAGAAAGCCAGAGACGAGGACGAATACAGTCAGAAATAAAGAGCGCTGCCGATGGAAGAAGTATGATGGCAGCCATAAATGATGCGGTTATTGGCCGTAGTGAGATAGGATTCAGTGGTGAGACAGAAGTAGCCACACAGCTAAGCAGCCAACTGGAGCATTTTAGAAAGGTAAAGAGTAACAGGAATTTGCATGAACTATTCGGAAACACGGCGTTCCGGAGCCTGATGACAGAAAAATATGGAGAAGGGTATCTTGATGAAAATCTGATGCTGGCGGTAGAGCAGGCAGATATTCGTCAGGATGAGTTTATGGATCTTGATTATTTTGATACGAATGGGAGTTTTGCATTAGCACACAGCCTGTATGAAAGCGGAGAGGTGGGCCTTGAGAGGATGTTTAGCAGTGAGAAGGCGTATGCAGGGAAGGTGAGGAATGCAGAGGCGCAGGAAGTGATGATAGGGCAGAAGCAGTCGTTGCTGAATGAATATTATGTGGATGATATAGCTGATGCTGCTGCGTTATTAGGTGGGGACTATTTTGATGCCCAGGATCACATGACGGAAAGGATAGCATCAAACAAGATGAGGCTGGTGGGGAACGAGATGATGGCCATTGGAAAACTACATCGGGACCACCGTGCACTTGTTGAGAAGGTTGAGGAATATGATAAGAAAGGATTGAGTGATGGCAGAGAATTCGAGATGTTGAAAGGGAATATGTATGCAAGCGCTGAAAACGTATATGCGATGATGCAGGCCGATGGAGATAATCCCTTTGCAACAACGTTTCCGAGTCAGGATGCCAGGTACATGAATGCAGCAGGGACGGCCTCTTCGCCAATTTATGGAAGTAATTTGGTGACAACCCTGTATGGTATAGATTTTCCAAGCCCTGCTGTTGCGGCTGCCACTGGGAGGGTATTTGGAAAAGTACGAAATCATTTTGCCTGGGATGTAGCGGGAGGAACCTTTGTAAGCCCTGAGACCGGGGAGCTTGATATAGCATGGAGCCCCGGAGGAACGGGTATCTCTTCGGTGATTACGGGAGATGAGTATCGGCATAAGCTGGAACATGGGTTTACGGGAAGTATTGATCAGGTAGTGAAACTGCTTTTGGCCAAGGGGGACAGGAGGGTATCGACAGGAACGGTTGTAGGCTTTTATGAGAAGTATGAAACCAATAAGTCTACCGGACCTCATACCCACTGGATTGTGGAAAAAAATGATGGGGTGAATTTGACCACTGGAGAAATTGATTGGTCAAGCATCGATAACAAAGAATGGGTAGAGACGAATTGGGGAGAGTCGTATAGTTCGATATTCTCGATAGATGATGATGCCTTATTGTTTTCAGGAAAGCCGTTGGGAGAGTATGGGATGGAAGAGGTAAGAAACCTGTACAAAGAAGAGCGACCGAGCCTGTACTGGCCCTGGAAGGGATTAAATGATTTTGGTATATCGACGGATAGTCAGGCTGAATATAACTGGCTGGAACACAAACTTGAGTGGTTGATGTAGGGGAAGATGGAATGAAAAAGCTGGTTATGATAAGTGTGATGTTGGTCTTGACGGTGGAGGTGTTTGCCGTACCGAGGTTAAGGATAGTGAAGACTTTGCCTATAGGTACAGCTCGAGATTATGTGTGGCTCAATGATCATGAGATACTGTATTCACTTTGGAAGAGTGATGGTGAACTAAGACGATTTGATATTAATAAAAATATGGAAAGGATTGTGGTCTCTCCGAATATGGGCTTTGAGAGTTATTTCCTGCAGAGTACCAATCGGCTACAAAAAGATACGAATTATCTCTATCTATCTCTAAGAAAGAGTGATAAAAGATATCAAGAACGTTATTTCTATGACATAGAAGCTAATACATTAATTCCGTATGATGGATTCGATCGTAATACAAGGATTGCCCATACTACATATCCCGAGTTTTATGCAACTGGTAACCATACCTAATGGATTAGTATTTGCTACATTTAATATTGTTACAGGGACGCTAGTAAGGCAGGTACTACCCTGGGGTCAGACGAGAGAGAAAGAGCTTGGAGATTTTGACTATTATGACGATGGGTTTCGCTACGAAATAAGTTCAATGGATGGGAATGATATGCTTATCGCCTTTGATGCTGAGGGCGGAGGGATGACAAGCTATGTTACCCGGCTTACGGAGGAGGGGATAGAACCGTTAAGGCCGCTGAGGGTGAAGGATAATTGGCCGGATTTCTCCATGAATTATCAGGCATTCTATCTTGCTGACGGAAATATTCTGTATGGAAAACAAGGAAATAAGATAAGAGATCCTGATGCGGTGTATGGGCCGCTTGCGATTTGTGATCGGGCTGGAAATGAATTGTATGTATTCGAAGATTTCCAATATCGTTTGGCAAGCTTTATAGGAATACACCTTAGTCCGAATAAACGATTTATTGTTATATCCGGTTATAGTGAGATGGCTGGAGAAAGTAGCCATCTCATTGAGATAGTATATGATGAGTGAGTAGTATTCCTTGCAAAGGGATTCGTATTTCAAACGTGAAACTGTGGTAGAGATATTCTATAGAACGTCTGTTTTTCTTGTCCTGAATACGCCTTATTTTTCCAAGAAACGAACCGAAGGCCGAGCGTCAGGGATGCGGAGAACGGCCTGAAGGCCGGTCCGAGCACAGAGTGCGAGGACGGGAGCGAAGCGGACTTCGGAGCAATCCCGA
>NZ_KB899460.1 GCF_000378205.1 Sediminispirochaeta bajacaliforniensis DSM 16054
GCCTTTTTGTTGTGCCATCTTTCCTCCTCCTGTAAGGAGAATATCAACAATTACAAAATTTAGGAAATCCCTCTAGTTTTTAGAGGTGCCCTATATAAATATTGACAAGAGGGCCACAAACACAAAGGCAACCAGCCCCTCAACAAGAGTCGCCGAGGTATAGGCCTTATAGGATGTCGAAACCTCCATACCCGAAAATTGAGAAACAACCCAAAAGTAGGAGTCATTGGCATGAGAAACAACCATCGCTCCCGCACCGATTGCAAGCACCGTTAGGGCGGGATTCAGGCCGAGGACCGAAAGCAGAGGTGCCATGATCGACGACGTGGTGATGATTGCCACGGTGGATGATCCCTGAGCCGTCTTGAGGGCGGCAGAGATAATAAAAGGAAGGAAAATTCCCAATTTAAGGGTTGAAAGGTTGGAATTGATAAACTCCGCCATGGGAGAGGCCTTCAGCACGGCGCCGAAAGCGCCTCCTGCACCGGTGATGGCAAGAATTAATGCAGCATTCTTCACTCCCTCGCCCATCCATGAAGAGACCGACTCTTTCCGGAGATCCTTCTTTACCAGTGTCAGGGAGATAAAGATACCGAGCATCAAAGCGGTAACGGGATCGCCGATGAATTGGATAAAGGACGAAAAACCGCCTTGTCCGAAGGGGTGACTCGGATAAGCCGCCACCGATTTAAGGAGAATAAGAAGGATAGGAACCAGCAGAGGGAGAAAAGAATGAAAAGCGCCGGGGAGTTTACCATACTTTTCCAGAAGATCGGCATAACTCTCTTGAAGCTCCGCCTTTATTTCATAGCGACTGGCAAACTTTGTCGCCCAAAGATAGCCGGCAAGCATGGCGGGAATGGAAACAATCAGTCCAAGGCCAATGACAGCCCCAAGATCGGCCCCAAGGGTCCCTGCCGCAGCAATGGGTCCGGGGGTCGGAGGAACAAGGGTATGGGTGGCATAGAGGCCGGTCGCAAGGGCGACAGCCATCACAGCCATCGACTTACCCGTCTCTTCGGCGAGGGCCTTGTTGAGAGGGGTGAGAATAACATAACCGGAATCACAGAAGACCGGTATCGAGACCACATAACCGGCAACGCTCATGGCAAGGGGCGACCGCTCTTTGCCAACTATCTTTAGAATTGCCTGGGTCATGGAGAGAGCGGCACCGGTCTTCTCCAGAACGATACCGATAATCGTTCCTGCAATGATGACGATACCGATGTAACCCAGGGTTCCTCCAAAGCCTGAGCGGATGGTACCAACAACATCTCCCGGAGGAAGGCCTATAGCCAATCCGTAGAAAAAGGCGATAGTCACCAGAACGACAAATGCGTTCATGTTGAACTTTGCGGTGAAAAGGATGATGAGCAGAACAGCAATCAGCAGAAAGAGAAGCGCAATTCCACCAGATACCATTGAACACCTCCTACATGTGATACTCACAAGTATAGTGGAAAGATAATCTTACTGCCAAAAAACCTTCTGCTCATGCTCGATAAAGCAACGCCCTATTCAAGCTCCCTGATCGATTTGATGACGACCGGTTCAAGAGGCCTGTTGCTTCCGTCGGTGGATACCGAACCAATCGTTTCCACAACATCCATCCCTGAAACCACCCGTCCAAAAACCGTATGCTTGCCAGTCAGCCAGGGAGTATCGGCAAGATTGATGAAAAACTGGCTGCCGTTGGTATCGGGACCACTGTTTGCCATGGCCAGGGAACCCTTTACCGGAGGATGGGAATCCAGACCACTCATGTAGTGATACCCCATGTTTTCGTAAGCTTCCTTGAGGGTCATGGCAGCGATGTGCTCCTGGACCTCTTCCATCCGTTGATCGAGCTCCTCCTGACTATCAATCCCCATCTTTCGAAGCAAAGGGGCAACGATCTGACGGTTGAAATCATCCTGGCTCTGAAGCATGAGCCACTGATGCGGCATCCCATTGGTGTCAAAGGCCTTGATCTTATCGAGGCCAAGAGCATCGGCATCCATTTCATCGTCGAACCGATATCCGGGATCTCCGGTTCCGTTCCCCCTCGGACAGCCTCCCTGGATCATAAAACCATCGATTACCCGATGGAAAACAAGGCCGTCGTAAAAATTCCCTGTAATGTTTTCTCCTGTTTTCGGATCGGTATATTCCTTTCGTCCCTCCGCAAGGGCAAGAAAATTTTCAACCGTCTTAGGTGCTGCGTCGGAAAACAACTCTACCGTAATACTTCCGTAGTTTGTCTCGATGATAGCCATCTTTCTTACTCCTTTGACGCTCACCGGTCCATCGGCGGCACCGACGATACCGGCTGTAAGAAGGAAGATACATCCCAGAATCACAAAAGCCGTACGTCTCTGATTTTTTCCCAAAAAATAGTGCATGGGGCATGCTAACGGATAAGCGGCAGAATGATAAGTCCGTAGGAGCCCATTGCGAAGCCCTAGGTTCCTTTGTTATAGTAATTATATATGGATGCATTCACCTTGTACGGAGAGCCGACCCCTCCTTTGGAAGACGAACTTCCGGTTTTCCTGACAGGACATCTACTCGTAGCCGAATCGAGTATGACCGATCCCAACTTCTCACAGACAGCCGTATTTCTGCTCAATCACGACGAAAACGGGGCCATGGGGCTGGTGATAAACCGCCCGAGTACGACGGTTCTTGGGGATGCAGTTGAAGAGCTTGGAGAAACCCCCTGGAGAGAGGAGCTCGTTTTCGTAGGAGGCCCTGTCCAGCAATATTTCGTCTTCGTACTCCACACAGGGCTGCCCGGAGGACAAAAGAGCCCTGCCGCTATCGAGGCGACACCCGGAGTGATTTTCGAACCCGATTTTTCAGTGGTCAAGCCTGCTCTCAACCAAGAGGATACAATCAACCTGAGGGCCCGTTTCCTTGTGGGCTATGCGGGTTGGGCGCCTGGACAACTTGAAACCGAATTGGCACGGAAGGATTGGATAGTCATTCCTGGTTCTCCTGAATTGGTCTTTTCTGATACTCCTTTCTCTGTATGGCGTTCGGCTCTGAGAAAAAAGGGGGGGATTTATTGGATAGCCGCAGAGACCGGCTTTAAACCGTCTATCAATTAAATAGTGTCCTGAATCGTGGTGATACATGAATAAAATCTCCTTTTCGCGTAGTTAGTTATTGTAAGAACAGCCAAAAAAGGAGAAGTTCATGAACCATCCCCCCTTCTGCCCCAATCCCTATTGTCCCAACCATTTCCAGGC
>NZ_KB899461.1 GCF_000378205.1 Sediminispirochaeta bajacaliforniensis DSM 16054
GCATTCAGCATTGGGCTATGTTAGCCCTGCTGAATACGAAGAACAATTGGAATTAGCTGCATAGTTGGATTGTCTACTTTTCGTGGGGCACTCCACTATATTTTAGAGATTTGAGTGCAAATCTGAAAATGGATAGTATATTGTAGGTATTATGTTATTCAATAAAGAACAAAATAAAACCGTCATAGAGTATGTTAATACAATAAATAGAGAGAAGACATGGGCGAATGATGATCTTGTATTGGATGATCATTATGTTTTTAATCGGGCTTACTATGAAGAGATTATACCAATATTAAAAGATTTGCACCAAAAATTTATCCTTAATACAGCGGTTATCATTCCTTTTGATCTACCATTTGATGAAAAGACTTATTCTTACGGTCGCATGTATCACCCAGATAATAAATGTCTTATCACTTTTATATTTTCCAGAGTTACAGAAAAAAGGAATATTTACGCAGGCTTCATTGAAAGAATGAAATGCGAATATCTTAAAGCAATTACAAGATGTGAAATGATATTTACTTTCGAAGAACCATTGATTGAAAGCAAACAAACATATATTGATATTAATGATTTGATGGAATTAGTCAGCAATTCTAAGCATTCAAGAACATCAGATGAAGATTTTACTAATGCAACGTTTCATGTATTTAACGCTATAGAAATACTTCGTGATGATGCTCTATTTTTATTAAATAATTTGATTATATCATATGGCATGCTATCAGGTGATCGTACGGTACGGACTATTACAGCGGGCGATATTGAGTTTATTTCGCATTTCCGAGGCATTCGAATAAATGATTGGAAAACATATAATTGGTTGTTTTTAAATAATACAGAAAAATTTTCCGAAGAAAGAAAAAAAGTCATTTCAAATGATTTATTTGCTCATTGCATTGGACTATCCAGTAGTTTTAAGTCTTATCAATTTTCCAATTTTCAAGCAAATATGCTAAACGCGCAATATGAAATTTTAAATGGTAATAAAGTGAATTCTATTGTCCTCTTGGTAACAACAATACAAACACTATTGCAGTCAATAATTACTTTATTTTGGGAGAATGAAGAAAAAATTAGCTCACATGATGCTGACAACAGAATTGAAGATGTTCCGTTCATTAAAATGTTTACTACCTGGATGCCACAAATTATTGGTGGTATATGGAATAAGAAAAACCAGAATTCTGTTTTTGGTGAATGGTATGCTTCTTGCTATGAAGTAAGAAATGATATAATACATAATGGTACATTTTATAAAGGAACAGTACTGGATAAGGCCATAATGTCCTCATTTAAGTTAATAGAATATATAATAAATAGAATGTGTAGCTGCAGATATGGTTATTTAAAGGACATCAAGATAGTGCCAAATATAACTATAAAAGACATGTCTAATGGAGATAATTCACCAACTAATGATAAAAATGGAGATGAAAAATAGATAACCAGCAATTGGAGCAGACGTGGCTACTGTCATGGTTTTTGCTTGGGATTGAGTAAAGAAGAGCAGAATTAAGAAGCGAAAGCTCTAATCTGTGAAAGATATGGTATAATGCATGAAGGAAAGAGCACAAACACATGCCAGTAAACGCCACGCAGCTCAATTGAATGTTAAAAACACTTTGAAAAATATTGTAATTGGAGTATAATCCAAATATATAGAGATTTAACAGGAGTTGAGTCATATGATAGATGGGTTTATCTCCACATATAAGAGATTACTTCAGAATACGAATTACAAGCATCATAGATATATCTATAAGGAATTCAATACCGATAATCGTCTAACTGGTTTGATTGGGCCACGTGGAACAGGAAAAACAACACTTTTACTACAATATATCAATGAAAAGATTGAGAATAAGGATGATTGCATCTATGTTTCAATAGATCATATATATTTCTCAAAGAATAACTTACTAGAATTTATCAATGAATTATATGATGATTATGGTGTAAGATACTTCTTTTTTGATGAAATCCATAAATATCCCAATTGGAATCAAGAATTAAAGAATGCTTATGATTCATATCCAGATATAAAGATAGTTTTTTCGGGAAGTTCCAGTATAGATCTAATAAAGGGAACTTATGATCTATCCAGGCGGGGAGTACTATACAGAATAGGAGGATTGTCGTTTAGGGAATATCTCCTTTTTAATAATATTCTTGATGCAAAAGTTGTGACTCTTGGACAAATATTGGATGAAAGGGGAAAAATTGAAGAAGAAATATCAAATGTAAAGAGAATAAAGGGATATTTCAAGGATTATCTAGGAACAGGATATTATCCATTTTATTTAGAAGATAAGAATACATATAATCAAAAGATATTAAGAATAATTGAAAAGACAATATTCGAAGATATATCAAATTTCTATAATCTTAAAACAGAAAATCTATCGAATTTTAAAAGAATATTATCATATTTAGCAACGATTCCGCCGGGAGAATTGAATATAAATAGTATATCCAAGAATATCGGATTGGATAATAAGACAATACAGAATTATTTAAACATATTGAAAGAGACTGGAATGATCGAATTATTAGGAGAGAATAGAGCAGGAAGTAATCTACTAAAACAAACAGAAAAGATATATTTGGATAATCAGGATTTATATAATGCAATAATTGAAGAAATAGGGTATGAATCAAAGATTGGAACTATTAGAGAAATATTTTTTATAAAGATGATTAAGAATTCTGGACATAAGATTTATTATAATAAGACCGGAGATTTTGAAGTAGAAGGAACAATATATGAAATTGGTGGGAAAAACAAGAAATTGAAACAAATAAAAGAAAAGTTAGGAAATGCATATTTAGTAAAAGATGATATTCTTGTTGGAAGTAGATATGAAATTCCATTATATCTATTTGGATTCTTATATTGAAAAGATAGAAAAGGTTTTTAACCAGCAATTGGAGCAGACGTGGCTACTGTCATGGTTTGTGCTTGAGATTGGGTAAAGAAGAGCAGAATTGAAAAGTGGAAGCTCTAATCTGTGAAAGATATGGTATAATTCAGAAAGGAAGGTAGTGTCAATAAACTTGCGCAAATTCTTTTTGCCTCAATCTGAAGAATTTACTTATGAAACCTGATCCTCCCGATCGTAATCAATCAGCAGGTCCATATTCAGATACGTCCGTTCACTCCATGAAGAACCTGAGATATGACGCAGCCGGGCCGA
>NZ_KB899462.1 GCF_000378205.1 Sediminispirochaeta bajacaliforniensis DSM 16054
CTGGTAAAAACTATGAAGGACAATCCTCTACCGAAGGTAAAAAATCTTCACAAAATATTTCAAAGAGCGCGTAATCTATGTTGACATAAAGCGGAAAATCCGGGCTTCATACGCTTGTTTCGAAGTAAAAACAACCAAGTCATACAAAAATCATCCTAAAAATACCTCCTTTCTCATACAACGGATGATTACTTTCCACACTCTTTAAGCCTACTTTTAAAATGAAAATTTTAATTCTTAAGGAGTAATAATTGTATGAAAGACATTAAACATGGTGTCGCATTTTTTAGATTGATCTTTTTTTTGATCATTCTTATATCGTCTGTAAGCTGTGTCAGTTCTTCTGCGAAGAAAGACAAAGCGCAGGCAGTGGAACAGCTGATACAAAGTCGGATAGACAAACAGGGAATTACCGGGCTTACAGCCGCGGTAGTATACGGTGATCAGTCTATTGTGACCAGAGGATTCGGGCTCCGGGAAACAGTTCCCGAACAGCTACCCGTGACAGAGCATACATTATTTCAGATTGGTTCCGTTACCAAAATCTTTACGGCTATTGCCATAATGCAATTGGAAGAAAATGGCACAATCGATCTTGATGCCGATATCAGGACATATCTTCCGGAGTTTCACCCAAAATCATTTGGAACCGTAAATAAGGAAATTACGATCCGGAATCTTCTTACTCACCATTCAGGACTCCCCAGTGCATACTTCAAGGACTTTACCCTGGAGGCCCCGGATCCCGATGCGTTTATGGATACCTCCAACATGCTTTCTGAAGAGTATTTGGTATGGGCCAGCGGTACTGTCTTTGCTTATAACAACTCCGGTTTCAGTCTTTTGGGGGAGTTGATTGGAAGAGTTTCAGGATCTACTTACGAAGAATATATCACGGATCATATTTTTACCCCTCTTGGCATGCATGATTCCCTTGTCATGCTTTCTTCAAAAGACGATCCCAATGTATCAGGAGGATTTACAAGGGGAGAACCGGAAGACCTCATGTGGTTTATCAAGGATATTCCCGCGGGCTCGATACTTCTGTCCGCAGTGGATATGGATACTTTTCTAAAAGAATTACTGAATTGTAGCGCCGGCAAATCCAATAGGATATTACAGCCCGAAACATTACTGTCCATGTTTTCTCTACAGAACATGAACACCCCTCTGGACGGCTCATTTAAAATAGGGTTGACCTTCTGGATCGAATCGCAAAATGGATGTGATGTTTTTGAACACGGAGGTACAATTCCGCCTTTTTATTCCGAGATGGAAATCATACCAGAAAAGGGAATAGGCATTTTTCTGGCGTCAAATGACAATGCAGGAGACAATGAACAACTCACTTCCTTGACTATGGATATTGCAGACCTTCTTATCGGCAAAAAGCCTTCTCCCTCCTCCCCTCTTATTAATACTGAAATCTCTCAGGAAACGGATTTGTCCAATTTGGCCGGTTATTATGTGAACGGAGGAACCGGAATAGTTTCAATCGAAAACATAGATGGCGTCTTAACCGGGCGAATTCCTGAAATGGATGTCAAATCTCCCATGAAAATCCTGTCTGATAACTCAATAGCATTTGGTGACACCGGTCTTGTTTTCAGACCGACGACTGATACAGATAAAGCAGTCTTTTTATGTTATATGGGGAATTATTTTATGGGCCCAGTATCCGCTGTTTCACCTGAACCGGTATCTTCTGTTTGGAGGCAGCGGACAGGACGCTACGAGGGAGTCGGATTCATTGATGCGGTTGATCTTTCATTTGATGAGAAGATGGGAGTGTTAACTTTGTTGATAGAATCAGAAACAGATGGAAATATGAGATTTGCCCTGACAGAGCTATCTGATGATCTGCTAAAAGTTCAGGGTTACGGTAGAAATATGGGAAATATTGTTGAATACAGCCTTTCGGAATCCGGAGAAATATTAAAATATGGGGGATGCGACTTTGTTAAAAGGAATTAAGGGACTTCCTGTAAAAAGAGAGGCATGCGTTATTATAACCTTTCTTGCATTACTGTCACTTCCGCTTGCGGCGTTGACGGAAAAAGAACAAGATAAAAGCTCGGAAGCCTTAAATAACAGTAAAACCGAGGCATCTTCCCGGAATCGGGAAATAATAGCCGACAGTATGATATACAACGGATATGACGGAAACTATGAAGGTAATCTAAATCCTGCTCTTCAATTCACCGATGTTGATGTTTTTGGCAGCGGAAACTGTTTCAACCTGCTATTTGCGGGAATATTTCTCAGCCTGGATTATACAATTTCCCAGAAAGCCGAAATCCCATTCAATATAACCATTCATACGGACGGAACCGCCAAGCTGGGTTCGGACTTTACCTTCTATGAAAAGGGAGAAGAAACGGACTGGACGCTGAAAGGCCCCGGCTGTAATCTGGCAGTCATACTCAGCAGGGATATGGATTGCGGATTTTCTATAAAGACAACCCAATTGATGAATTTTAGTGATTATGACAGCAATGATACGGCTTTTGTCTCTCCTGAAAACACAGCCACATATACGGAAATCTGGATTTGTCATATACCTATCAACCCAATGAAGTTTCATCAGAATCTCCTTTTCCTGTAGGATTTCAAATAATGGCAATTCCGGAAGTTATCTATCAGCTTAATTATGAAGATTGGGGGCCTGAAGATAATCTTTACACTCATGATGATACCCCTGCCTACAGGGGACTTTATCAAGTAAGTTGCTACAATGCTTCCGTGAAGCGTGTGAACTGGAAAGGTCAATCTATTTGCACGGGGAAAACTTGTACCAGTTAGAGAAATGGGCTGTAGGCTCAACAAACGCATTCAACGGAGGTCCTCGCCTTGATGGTTAACTACCCTGGAGAGTTTATGACGGATGAGTCGTTTCTGCTTAATATGATTTACAGATTTTTGCGATACCAGACAGGGTTGCGTTTTCAGTATCTCATGATGCTTTTTACTATGGAGAAAAAGAGCGTTTCTATCAAGGATCCGCAGTAGGCCTATTCGTTAAACTTCCGACTGCCCCACGATTAGTGGACACCTGCTATAGTTAGATTTAAACTAAATAGGGGTGAAACATGGGAAAGAGAAAAGTCCAAGCGTACACAG
>NZ_KB899463.1 GCF_000378205.1 Sediminispirochaeta bajacaliforniensis DSM 16054
CCAGAAGATAGACGGCTTTGACCAGAAGATAGACGGCTTTGACCAGAAGATAGACGGCTTTGGCCAGAAGATAGATTATTTAAAACATAACGCAGTGGCTAAAAAAGATATCGTAAATATAAACAGAAAATTGGATTCTGTAAGAAAAAGATCCTGGATATATGAAGTATTTGCTGATAATTTGTTTTGGAGTGGCAGTCAAAATATTACATCATTCAAAGTTCCTTCTCAAGAATCATTCATTCAGCAATTTGGAATAGATGAGAAAAAAGAGAGAAATATTGTCAATTTTCTTGATATGGAAGTTGAGATAACAGATACGGTTTCGTTTGTAACAGTATTTAAGGAAATTTTCCTTTTTGAAGATTACTGCATTAATTTTACCCGTTCAAATCCAATAATTTTGGATTGTGGCGCTCATCTTGGATTTGCAACACTCTATTTTAAAAAGGATTATCCTGAGTCAAGAATTGTATGCTTTGAACCTGATCCGAATAATTATGAGGTATTAGAACGCAATATTAAAAAGAATAATCTTAAGAATGTTGATATTGTAAAAAAAGCTGTTGGTTCGAAAAATGATACGGTTAAATTCTATCGCGCTATTGATATGTCTATGGGAGGGAGTATCACTGATAGATTAGAAAGGAAGAATTTGAAAGTCGAGCATTTCGATGTTCAGATGGTTGATATAAAAGAATATTTAGAAAATAAAATTGATTTTTTAAAATTGGATATTGAAGGGAATGAAGATGACGTGATCATTGATTGTGGTTCTCTATTACGAAATATTCAATATCTTTTTATTGAATTCCATACGGGAGAAGATCTTCCAATTTCGCGTTTGGGTAAAATCCTGTCAGTTCTCGATAATAACGGATTTAACTATATTATCGACCGATCGCATCCTTCAGAACGTAGAAAACCGTTTCTACGGATTGAAAATAACTACTCACATGTTGTATATGCAAAGAATAATGAATGGAGTCTCTGATAAGCTTATAAATGGTCAGATGTTTTGTGGGTGATACAAGATATTCTTTATACGTCTATAAAATTGGAAAAATAAAATACTGAGTAGGTTTTCATGAACAGCAAGAATTTTAATATAAAGACTTTTGATGATAGCATAATAGAAACGGAAAGCGCACTTGAAGAATTTTATAAAATCAAAGCTTTAGCGGAAACGAAAAATATACTTTATGCTGCTGGTATTACTGAATATAAATTGCCATATTTGGAGCGTATTGCCGAAGAAATGCAGGAGTATCGTCTGCTGATAATGGTTGAAAATGGACGTTCTTTTCATGGTGTAGAAAAAATATTCGAGCAACATTACGGAAAAGTTGAAAGCGATACCGGATTCAGCTATTTCCCTATTCCCACACGCTTAATGCGCGACAATTTTGCGTCCGGTGTTAGTGTTGAAATAACGTCTGATATGAAAAGAATCATGGACGATATGCCGTATGTTAAGGAGGCTGCAATAAATCTGGCAGGTCGATATCCGGAAATGGGAGAGGGTTATGCTGAATTATCAGCTTGTGAGATATATAAATATCTTGATGTTGTACTTAATACTGCGAAACCAGTAATGGTGATAATTTGGAACCAGTTTTTGGCTATGAATTATATTTTGAATTCTATGTGTAAAGAAAGAGAGATTAAGGTTATTTATAATGAGTACGGAGTTCTGCCTGGTACCGTTGTATTTGAACAGAATGGTCAGATGGGTGAGAGTTTTGTGTCTTCCAATAGTGAGATATTTAACACCTTATCTGTTAATGAGGATGATCTTGAAAAAGCGGACAAGGTTTGGAAATATTTACGTCTAAGTGGTTTGAACCGTAAAAAACAACCTGTAAACAATGCTATAAATAAAATTAAAGATAAACTCAAACCTGGGCGTCCTATAATATTGTATTTTGGGCAAAATGATTATGAATCTGGACTTTATCCATATACAAAACATACTAAAGAATTCCATTCACCTACCTTTACTAGTAGTGATGATGCTGCTTTATACTTAGCGGAAATAGCAAATAAGAATGATTGGAACTTCTTATATAAACGTCATCCCATTATTTCTGAACGAGTTAAAACTAATGATTATCCGCTTGATATTATTTTAATGGATAATACTGATATTAATTCAGCCATTGATATGGCCGATATTTGTGTCACGATTTTATCACAGTCTGGATATATTTCTACTATTCGAAAGAAAGCTACCCTTATGTTAGGTTACAATCAATTGTATGGTAAAGGTTGTTCGTATGAAGCATTTCGGCGGGAGGATGTGGAAACAGCGCTTTACAATGCACTGGAAAACGGTTTTACACCAGCTCAGGAAGAGTCATTCCGTAGTCATATAGCACGATTGTTGCGGTATTATCTTTATGATGATATTGCTATCACGAAAAAATTTTCTTTTGCCAACGATGTGCATAAGGGAATATTGTTTCTTAAGTACGCACTAAACGGACAGAATCAACTGGAATGCATGAACTCCATCGCAAAAGAAAATGATTTTCTGGGAACTGGCATTAGTATGATGCAATCTTTGCGAGAAATATCTCATTTTGCAGAAACAAATAAAAAGCCAGTCTTTTTATTTGTTGGACATGTTTGCTTTGATCATGAGATAGATTATGTCTATCAGTTGGCAAAACAAATGCCTGCATTTAAATTTGTTATTCTCACTGAACATTACCGGGCGACTTATAAAAAGATATATGATCCGGATTATGTTAAACTATATCTGACAGAGCCAAAAGATATTCATCTTCTTAAATTCTTTATTGTACCGGAACTATTTACAAAAAATCAGTATCCGCCAAATCGTCAAATCTTTATTACCCAACAAATGAAAGAGCTTATTGATCGCGAACCTTGTATTAACGAGGCTGTGGTTAACCTTAAAGGAGATAACGTATAATATCTTGCGCAAATTCTAATTTTGATAAAAAGAAAGTCCTCAATCTGACGATTGATTAAGTACGACCAAAACCACATCAGAG
>NZ_KB899464.1 GCF_000378205.1 Sediminispirochaeta bajacaliforniensis DSM 16054
GAAGATTGGAGCCGTTGGCTTCTAAAGATTTTTGCCGGAACTCTGCAATTTAACTCCGATGAAAAACTGCAATTTCATTCCGGTGTTGACAATAACAAAAGACTGGCACTTCAAGGGTATAAAAGGCATGATTATTGAGCGGTATCCATGACAGGAGATGAGTAATAGGGATATTCGGGGCAAAGGCGATTTATAGGCCGTGACAAAAGATTTGTCAGATTGAAGCGATTGTTAGATCGCAATTTGGCGGTATTCGATTTTATCATTGCTTACCACCATTTTACCAACTTCAAATTTGAACAGTTTACATAGAGCAATGATACTTTTGATGTCAGTCTCTGCTGCGTTTTCAGCGATGACAATTCTTTCGACAAGTGGCTGAATCTCAATAGCAAAGCCCTGATTATCGTTATTTATCACAAATCGGTATTCATTTTCTCCTGAGTAGTATGTCGCCTTGTTAAAGAAAAGACTATGAAACAAGTGTTTGAATACCATATCTTTGTAACCATCTTGATCAAACGAAGACATTAGTACATGCTCATAATTTTTCAATTCATTATATTCGACTTTTCCATAGTCAGAAATACCCTCTTTAACATCCTTCTTAAAAGCATCAATGGTCTTCTCCTTATTTACAACTATGCAACACCCTTTGTGGGATTTGCCGTAATGGGACCACATCTTCAGATCAGTTAGCGGCTGAACAGTCTCGTTTCTTTTGTTCACGTTATCGAAGAAGCAAAGGATGTTTGTCAGATCAACGCGCGAATTGAAGTATCCAAGATACTTGGCTGCAGGAGCCGTTTGAGGAATTTGAGGAACCCAATCTGAATAATTTCTGTACCTCCTTCGTTCAAAAGGATCGTCAAGGTTCATTGATCGTGAAAATCGTAATTCGTTGGAAAGAATAATCTTGAGGAGGTTTTCGCAACCAGTGAAATGATACAGCATTTTTTCCTACTTACCTGTCAATCTAACGCCAATTGAGCTGCATGACGTATTGAAAGGATTTTTACAAGCTATAATCCTACTCTGGGGCCAACAGCATCTATGATTTCCTGAGCTGAAACGCCATCTGTCATATGTGTCATTTCAATAATCATAACAAAATAGTCATTGGTGATCGTATTAACGTTGCCATAAGAATCAACGTTGGCTCTACGGATACGTTCATCACTTGTCGAGTCCAATACATAGAAATATTCAAAGTCGTTTTGAAGCGATAAATCGGCAGCACGTACCATTGCAATATCTTGTACGCGTTGTTTGCTTGTGAATCCGTTCCCACGAACCTCAATTCGATATCGGTTTTGTCCAAGAGGCAAATCGGTGTAACCGCCACCGAATCCTTCCGATTTGTAGATAGTAACACAACCGAGCAACAAGAAAAGGTGGGCAGGAATAACTATGAACAGGATCTTCATGTGACATCTTTTTTCCCCTTTTGCAGTCATGATCTAACCTTCTTCCTCAGTAAAATCGTAAACGATAAATCTTACTTGATTGAATTATACCATACTTTTGCAAATCAGAGCTTTTGCATTCAAACCAAGCTTTCTTTTTCACCCCATTAAATAACTACAAACCATGACAGTAGCCATGTCTGCTCCAACTGGAAGTTATATGTAATCTCTTATATTCATTAATTTTATAGCCTCATTATTCTAAATTTTTTCTTTTTTTATTATCAATCATTCAGTCCTTAATAATTTAAAATTTTCAAGTGATATATAAGCATCGGTCAGTAGCCAACCTGGAGCATATGGATAATGCGTAACTACAAAAATATTTGGTTCTGTAAATAGAAAATCAGTAGACTACTTTTGTATGAACTTATTACTTTTTACGTATCCTGCATTCCACGTTACATCAACGAGATAATATGCACCATTGATTTTTACACTATTCCATGCATGTCTGACAAATATTTTTTTCTCTCCAATAGCATACTTACTATTCCCCTTTGTTAATCCAGATATTATGGCTGACGCGAATCCAGCTTTATATACCATATAATGGAATAGAGCAGCGTATCCTCCACACACAGCTTTCTTATATCGTAACGTAACAAAATAATCTTCTAACTTTATATTTCCTTCATTATAAGCGTCTACGTCATATTCTATATTTAAACAAATCCAATCATGAATTGATTTTATTTTCAAAAAATCATCATTGGTCCACTCTGTTAAATAATTAATAAGTTCATCGATATACTTCAATGGAGCAGTATCTATACCGTTCTTTAATTCTTCAGGAATATCCAATACTATTTGTAAAGGCAATTCAGTTCTATACTTATTTGTAGCAACAACTAAGTTGTTTTCATTCAAGTTGAAATACTTATAATTATCCTCATTTTCAGAATAAAGAGTAAATACAGAAAAATACACTATTAAACATATTACGTATTTTTTCATTTCTCCTCACATATTCTATTATTTTAAATACAAAAATATATCCATTCATTTGATAGAAAATAAATCGTCTCTTTTAGTATATTTTTTACTCTCTTGGTTCTCGTCATTTAATCACTTTTCCACTTAAAAAGTCACTGAACCATAATTTTCATAATGCCAAATTGTCATGTCTCCTCCGTCATTTCGTTGTGGTTCACCAAGTATATTGCGAACATCATCAATGCTCATTATAGTAGATATTATTCTCCAATTTCTAACTGATTTCCAACCTTCATGAATTTTAGCCAATATATCAGATTCACTTGAGTTGATCATCATAGTCTCTATTTTAGATATTCGATTCTTTAATTCCTGAAGATCACGTTCTAACTGATCAATTTTTTCATTATCCTCTGCGTACAAATTGCAGACGTTAACAATCAATGGTATTAGAATTATTTTGATAGTTTTTTTCATAGTCTCCTCCTTACATTGGAGTGCCCCACGAAAAGTAGACAATCCAACTATGCAGCTAATTCCAATTGTTCTTCGTATTCAGCAGGGCTAACATAGCCCAATGCTGAAT
>NZ_KB899465.1 GCF_000378205.1 Sediminispirochaeta bajacaliforniensis DSM 16054
CTCTGATGTGGTTTTGGTCGTACTTAATCAATCGTCAGATTGAGGACTTTCTTTTTATCAAAATTAGAATTTGCGCAAGATATTATACGTTATCTTCCGAATATCACCTACGATAATGACACGTTGAATTTCGTCCCGGAAGATGATCCGGCACTTACGGCATTTCATACTTTTGAGGATGAGTTCGGCAGTGCCCTGGTAATCGATCTCGTTATTAATAGTGATATCCACTCCATCATCAGCCAGAAAAGCCTCTCTGTAATCCAGCAGTTGAGCGAGCAGTTGGAGCTTTTAAAGGGCCAGGAAAAGGTTCAGTCAATCACCAATACCGACTTCATACGGGGGAAAGATGGAACCCTCACGGTCGGCCCCTTGTCGGAGGATGAAAATGGAGAACTTATCTCTCCGAAAATTTTACGGAGGCGTCTGAATAGCTGGAAGAGCATGTACGACAAGATGCTCCTTTCCAAAGACGAGCATTCGACGCAGATCGGCATTAACATCAAAAGCAGCCTGTCGATTGACGAACGTGAGGTTCTCTATAATGAAATCAAGGAAATAGCAGAAAAGACGTTGCCCGAAGGATACACCTACTACATTGCGGGGGTTCCGGCGACCACCATACAGGTCAGCGAAAACATGAGGCACGACCTTTCGGCTCTGATTCCCCTTGTTTCGTTACTGGTTCTTGTCATCCTTTATATCAGCTTTCGAACCATCGGGGGAGTGATTCTTCCCTTCCTGAACGTGATAATCAGCATCATCTGGACCATTGGCCTCATGGTGCTGACGGGATCTCCCCTGACCATCCTGGGTGCGACAATTCCCATCCTCATGGTAGCGGTGGGCAGTGCCTACGGTATCCACATCGTCAGCCACTACTACGATGACCTTAGAAATCCCGAGAATAGGGAAAAATCAAACAAAGAGATTGTTCTCAAGACAATGGACGCCGTAGGTAGTCCCGTATTTCTGGCCGGACTGACCACACTCATTGGTTTTGCATCTCTGGGGGTCAGTATAGTAATACCGATGAAAAACTTCGGTTTTTTCTCTGCCTTCGGTGTCCTATCAGCCTTGCTTGTTGCTTTCATCTTTATTCCCTCGGTATTTTTGATATCGAAGGGAACGGGCAGGATCAAAAAAAGTAAACAAGCAAAGCAGGAACGTGACATTGTGTTTTTGAAGCTCCTCAGCAAGACAGCCACGAAACACACAACCATGGTACCGCTTGTCAGCATTCTGCTTGCAGGCCTTTCGATATTCTTTATTCCGAAGGTTGTCGTGGAGAACAATCTCATCGACTTTTTTAAGGAAGACACCGAGATTCGGCAGGCCGACAGATTTATCCGTCAGGAATTCGCAGGCACCAGCAGTTTCAACATCACCATCGAGGGGCAAGAAAAAGGAGACTTGAACAATCCCGAAGTACTCCAGAGTATGGAGAACATTGCCGACTATATTCGGACAAACTATCCGGAAGTCAGTAAGGTTATCTCCTATTCGGAATATATCAAGCGGATAAATCAGGTCCTTAACGAGGATCTTCCGGGCCAGATCACCCTTAAGCCGGAAAGCGTTGGCACTTCAGACGGGACCATGGTCCAGCAGCAAGGCGCTTCGACCACCGATAGTACCGGCGACAACTTTTTCGAGAACAGCTTTTTCGGCGATGCTTTCGGTGATACTGCCATTGGCCAGGAGGAAGATCATGCTGCGGGAGAGGCGGCAAGCCCGATGTCGACGGATACTGCTCAGAATAGTATGCCGGACAATAAACCGGAGAAAGCCGATATGCTCGAAGCACTATTCGATGCCTACCGAACAGACCCCGATCATTTTATCGATGAGCTGGGACGGCTGACAAATTACGACGGTCTTGATTATTATGAAATTCCCACGGACTTGGATAAGTATCATCTTGCAAATAAGGATGAATTCAAGAATCTTATCAGCCAGTATCTGCTTCTGTACTCCGGCTCCCTCGATGATTGGTCCGATAACGCCATAGAACCCCAAAAGGCGCGGATTTCGGTGCAGCTTGGAAAAAGCGGAAGCATCATTGCCTCGCGCATAACAAAAGCAATTGTTCCTGCAATTGAAAGGATGCTGCCGGAAGGCTATACCTTTACGATCAGCGGTTCATCATTGGTTGAGAGTTCTTTGACCAACCTGATTGTCACATCATCTATTGCAAGTATAATCCTCTCAATCCTCCTGGTCTTTATTATTCTTACGATTGTCTATCACTCCGCCCTTACGGGATTAATAGGTATCGTTCCTCTGCTGCTTACGGTTCTGATCAACATGGGCATCATGGGGCTTACCGGCATCAAGCTCGATATCAGCACCGCGATGGTAGGAAGCATCTCGATCGGAATAGGCATCGACTATACCATTCATTTCCTTTCAAGTTACGCAACAAACCTGCAATCTTTATCCTCCAGGGATGAGACAACCGTAAAGGCAATATCCACCACAGGAAAGGCGATCATATTCAATGCCGTATCCGTTGCGGCCGGATTCTTCGTACTTACATTTTCCAGATTCACTCCCCTTATATACTTTGGAATCCTGGTCATCATCACCATGACGGTATCTTCGATCAGTTCGCTCATTCTCCTGCCCCAGCTTCTGAAACGTCTCGATGAAAAACATCTTATTCGTTCAGCGAACATCAAACGACCGGGAGCGGAGACTTCCGGGAAGGAAGAGTAACATGAAAAAACTAACCATCATTGCGTTGGCGGCAGCCTTCCTGCTGC
>NZ_KB899466.1 GCF_000378205.1 Sediminispirochaeta bajacaliforniensis DSM 16054
TACAACCATTACAAGGCGGTACCGCCCTTTTTTTCAAGCCGGAGTCTGCAATTTCATTCCGGTGTTTTCCTGCAATTTACCTCCGGTGGCGACACTTTTTATCCACAAACCAGCCGTATACCCAGCCTTCTTTTCCTTCAAAGCCTATCCGGTACCATACCGCTCACATCCCTTTATTCAAAAACCTCCCATCCAGCCAGCGAAACAAAAATAAGGCCATAACGTATCATAGGCCCGTAAGCCTTCAATTGCAGGTTATCTTGACTCTTTATATGCTTTTATTCCCAATACACTTCAGTTTCATAGATCCATCCCTTCCTTCCATCAATTTTTTGAACCTGGATCCATTTTGTGGCAGTTCCTGATTCGTCTATCGCTGAATCCCCCTCATCAAGCACCCAGACATATTCGTTGGCAAAATTGTAACCATTATTTCCGCTATCATTACTTTCTTCATTACGTAACGGAATATGGTTCGATCTTATTCGGGCAATCTTCCTCTGATCCACTCCCATCTCTTCCCACCAATCGTTTTTCAGTCGCTTGAGCTCATATTCCTGTTTTTCTTCATCGGCATCGAAGAAATAGACATCCCCGTTAGGATGAATGGCTTTGGGAAAAGTACCTAGAAGATTATGATCATCGTCATAGGGTGGAGTCCAAGAGCCGGGCTCAAGCATCCGAAAAGTCACCTTTCGGGTCCACGTATCTACGATGGCTATCATTACCTGAAAGTTCGGATCCTTAAATATCTTGCCGTAATCAATAGGCAATGGACCAATCCCCCAGTAATAGCTTAGACCTTTTGAATCTCCTCCAATATATTCAAAGTCTCTCAAATTTGAGATTTGCTTATATTCCCCTTCTGGGAAAATGAGATTTCTCCAGAGGTATCCCATATAAAGACCACTATTTGCAATTCGGAAATCTCCAAAATTATGCTTTTTGCTAGGTCCTATATGATAGCCAATGTGCTCCCCAACACCTGAATCAAGCCATTCCTGGGTTTCTTTAACATTTCGGTATGTATACCTACCATCCTCCAGAAGCTCCCATGAAATCAGTTCATTATTATTTGTCTGTGCAAAGAGAAAATTCTCTGTTAGAAAAGGACTATAATCGGAATTAATGTTCATTGAATCACTTAAGGCAATATTTAAAATAGGGGCATGATTTAAATCTCTATTGTAAATGCTCAAAAATCCGTTTGAATAAATTCGTGTTAATACATAGTCATTATTAAATTTTCTTAAGAACCTTCCTCCAATACCAGTTTTAATGGTTTTGACAATTCGATAATCATCTTCCATATCCATTAGAATCCATTCCATCCTATCTGAATATAAAAAGACTATTTGATTATCAACAAAACCAATAAATCGAGGCCCTGGTTTAAACCCTTCGACCTTATTCCAGCTTAACTTAAAATCAAATGGTTGCTTATCTGGAAAACGTTTTATAAGATCAAACGTTTGAGAAAAAGCACATACAGATACAAATAGAAATAAAAAATTGAATCCTATTTTCTTCATACTAATTTACCTTTAATCGTTCTATTGACCATGACCTTAAGTCCTTATCCCAATCATAATGCCAACTACCTGCTTTATTAAATACAGCAGTGACCCCACTAAGCCCTTCCATCATATTCCTCTTAATGACAAAATTCACTGAAGAACCATATACTGATTCAATGGTCGTTACGGCTGTCATCAGCTGAACAATTGTCCTTGCATTGCTAAGGGCCTCAACATCGATAGTTTCAATAATTCCAATATGGGAAGTACCATAATGGATAATATCACCTGATCTGATTGATAGAAACTCTTTTTGAATTTTCTTAAATTCTTCTTCTGATGGGCCGTCTTCACTATCAACCTCAGATGTAAAGTAAGCCGTATCTGTTGTTGACATCTTTATTCCTTCTCTTGAAATAATGACATAAGACTTCTTAGCTTCGTGCGGGTAACCTTCTGATCTTATCAATTCAGGATCATGGACTGAACCACCAGACCAGGATACCTCTGGATAATTCGTCCACGTATAGGGATCTCGACTATATCCCGCAGCTCGTTTAGCAAATCCAACACAATCAACGCCTATATGCTCTATCAGATCCTTATCGACAATCTCTGGAAAAGTCGGTTTCGGATCATTTATTGTAGCATGGGCCGGGTCCTCAAAATAAAGCCCTATCCCTGGTAACCCCGGATATTCGTTAGCAACAGGATTCTTTCGGTAATTGTTCCATAAGGGGCCGCTTGTACCAGGAGCAGCAGTACTCCCCCATTCAGCCATTCCTTCCATTGTATAACCATCCGGCGGCCAAATGGTCGCAATCGCTTCTCCTGTTTCCATCTTACTCTGCTGATCTAACATCCTTCGATTAAATTCAAAGGGACTGTTTACACCCACCCTGTTATTGTAAGACTCATCACTATTTGCTGGATAATCATACGCCACTCGTCCTATTACTTTATTACTTCCCGGATAATTCCGCACCGGGGTATATGTTGCAATCTTAATAACCTGACCACCTTCTCCGTCTACCCAATCTGAAGCAGCAGACGTATACATTCTCGATGGATCAGGATCACTTCCATTGAGGGATTTTGGGCTTTTATTCCACTCATTCTCCTCACTGTTCCACGGATGCGTATCGTTCCAGTCCTCTCCTCTTTCGCCTATGTACAGGTTCGCCCTCCACAACAGCTTCTTGTCGTACACCCCACAGAAATCACCTTCTTCTGCTCT
>NZ_KB899467.1 GCF_000378205.1 Sediminispirochaeta bajacaliforniensis DSM 16054
GCTACAACCATTACAAGGCAGTACTGCCCTTTTTTCAAGCCGGAGTCTGCAATTTACCTCCGGTGTTTTCCTGCAATTTACCTCCGGTGGCGACACGATTCCGAGCGAAAGTAGTTGTATAATGTTGGTTCGGGATCAGCACAAAGCACGCCAACTTCACGGCATGCAGCTCAATTGGATGTTATACGGACTTTTCGGGAGTGTTTAGTATCCTGGCCTTTTATGTGCTTTTAATAACGTATTAAATGGAGAAAATAGAAAAAAAGATGACGGTTGCGAGTCTATTACTTAATGTTTTTATTTCCAAAAAAGGGTTGTATATGAGACAATATAAAAATGATTTTTAGGCTGACAAAAAAAGTTCAAAAACAGTTATCACTCAAAGAACTACTAGTTAGAAAAGAAACTGGTGTAAATAAGAAATTCTTCACTGAATGGAATGTAAATATAATAATATTAAAAAATATTGAATATTTAATGCTAACTGAAGGGAAAACATTATTCACCATTATTGAACCTGTCTCTGATACAAAAACAAAAGAAGAATTTGAGTTATTAGTCGGAAAACTATTTGTCAACATATTAAATGAATTAATTGAAGGTAAAAAAATTGATCGTTTAAAAATTGATAATTGTATATACGCTAAAACTGAAAATAATTATATCCGAAGGGCACAAATCGATTTACAGCATGAAGCAGAGGAATTGATTGATCGAAATGAAAACTTATTCAATGTAAATAGAATGCCATTAGGAAAAGAGCTAAGATATCCAGTAGAATACTTTATTGAGGAGATCTCAAATATATTATTGAAGGACGGGAGAGTCTTTGTAGAAGATGTACTAAATAATTGATAAGAATGTTCTTTCGATCAGTAAAAGCTGCGGAAAAAAAATTAAATCTGGCCGTATAACCAGCAATTGGAGCAGACGTGGCTACTGTCATGGTTTGTGCTGGGCATTGGGTAAAGAAGAGCAGAATTTGAAAGCGAAAGTTCTAATCTGCAAAAGATATGATATAATGCATGAAGGAAAGAGCACAAACACATGCCAGTAAACGCCACGCAGCTCAATTGAATGTTAGGCGCACCCTTCGGGGCGAGGAATAAATGAAAACAAAAACAGCAATAATGATTGATAGTTCAATTATTAGACAAATTCCGAAACTAAATTCACCATTGTTTAAACAGATAATAAAATATATCCATATTGGAAGATTTTGTTTATACATTTCTGAAATAATTGAACAAGAATATTTAACATGGATACAGAAAGAGGCTCAAGAAGCTTATAATACTGTTGTTAAAGCATCAGAATCATTAAATAAGTTTTATGATGAACCAGAAATATTTGGTATTAAAATGCATCTAAATATTACTGCTGACGTTGCTGGAAATCACATCAATGAAATACTTAAAAAAATTAGTTCTAATTGGAAAAACTTCAAAGAACAAACTGATGCGATTATTTTGCCTATTGGCAATGACCATGGAAAACTTGTTATGAATGCATATTTCGATGGAAGTGCACCATTTAAGACAAAGAAAAATCGATCAGACATACCCGATGCATTTATTTACTGCTCTTTACTTGATTTGTTGCATGAACATGAGAAAGTTATTTTTATTTCACAAGATAAGGAATTCTGTAATAGGATTAAAAATGATAACATTATTGTTTTCAACAATTTAACAGAACTTTTTAATTGTGATGAATATAAACTAACAGATGCTTATTTCAACGAATTACCAGATGAAAGAAAAAGGGAATATTTATTTAAATATTATAAAGACGAAATAATAAAAAAAACAAAAAGACAAATTGAACTCTCTGATTTAATAAGTGATATTGAATATGAATATCGTGCTAATACTATTGGAAACTATAGAAATGAGTATTCAAGCGCAGAATTCATTGAATTTAATTACAATAAAGTCAATAATCTCTCACCCAATATATATCTCATTCCGTTTTCAGCCAAAGTAAAATACACGATTTCTTCAGAAGCAACTAATAACGATCTAGAAAATTATAGTAAAGAACGATTAAAAAACTTAACAGAGAAAAGTATAAATGATAATGGCTTGTATGATGTTTCAGAAGAAATTGAATACTCCGTATTTGGTAATGTAAGTGTAAAATTTGCTGAAACAAATCCACTATTATGGGAAGAACAAGAAGTTAAAGATAGCCTTTTTAAGGAATTGGAAATTACAGAAATTACAGTTACTATTGAGAATATTGAAAAAAACGCCTAACAACTGCTTCAACCTGACTCGGCTACTGTCACGAAACTTGCTTTTCGCTTCGCTCGGCAAGTTTCGCGCCAGCTTAACGCCTCGCAGGTTAAGCAAATGTTATGTAGACACAAATTTTGTCCAGGCACATTGTTTACATCAGGGCATGGATGGTATGTACATATTTATTGTTAAAAACTGTGATCGATTGTTAGCTGATTGGTTTACTTCAACAGTTGCAATACAGTTATATCAGATTTATTATAGGGCACCTCTAAAAACTAGAGGGATTTCCTAAATTTTGTAATTGTTGATATTCTCCTTACAGGAGGAGGAAAGATGGCACAACAAAAAGGC
>NZ_KB899468.1 GCF_000378205.1 Sediminispirochaeta bajacaliforniensis DSM 16054
CCATGAACGGCATAGGAACCCCCTTTCAAGATCTCTATGCCATAATTGTAAACCGCTACTTTAGATAACTGTAAATAATGCTGCCGGGTCATACCAAACAATATACTAATAACAATACATACAGAATTAGATTCTGTGTATTTTATCTAATGATCGAGTCTGGAAAATTAATTATATCAAATTTTCCGACCCCTTCAATATTTAGTGTTTCTTCATTCAACGTTTTGGGGGCAAGAGAGTGTATTTCGAACTTCGTCGTAAAAATCCAAAGCATTTTAGATTCAATTGAATAAGATCCAATATAAGATATTTTCCCAGGCTCAATATCAATCAATCTTTTTGTTATCTTTTTGGGAAAATTTGATCCACCACTTTTCACAATTATATATTGCGTTTCATAACTTCCCGGAGGAAGTTCGAAGAGAAACATATCGTTTTTAATTTGTTTTTTTGGTAAATCTTTATCTGCGATTTTGACTGGCCCAATATAAAGTCCAATATTATTTGACAGTGATGGATTTAATAAAACAGTGTAGTTGCTGCCATTTTCATTTGTAAGTAATAGTTCTATTTGATTATTTGCGACCACTTCCGTTCGGACAGCCAGAATACCATTTGAACTTAGATCAGTTTTACTTTGATTTTTCTCCAAGTTTATCAATAAGGCACTTTTGTTTAATGTCGAGCAAGATGCTAATCCAATTAAGATAAGTAAACCAATGCTATATCGACTTTTCATTTTCCCTCCAAAAATAATCATTTATTTGTATTTTTTATCATTGCATTTGGATTTAAGCAAGTTATTAATAAATTTTATGGACAATACCGATAAAATACATTTTATCTACATAACATTCAATTGAGCTGCGTGGCGTTCACTGGCATGTGTTTGTGCTCTTTCCTTCATGCATTATATCATATCTTTTTCAGATTAGAGCTTTCGCTTCTCAATTCTGCTCTTCTTTACCCAATCCCAAGCACAAACCATGACAGTAGCCACGTCTGCTCCAATTGCTGGTTATGTTCTCCTAACTATCTTTTTCCTTTATTTCTCAAAGTTTTCTAATATCTTCAATTTCTTAACTGAATCTATAACATATTTTTCTTTCGCATCAAATTCATCAAATAAGATCTTCTGTTTCCCTTTGATTTCTGAATTGTATTTCGATTCTATTAATATCTTGTCATCTGTTATGAAATCTATTTCATATCCATTTTCATATACATAGAATAATTCTTTATTATTCCTCATTTTCAAATAGATATAATTCTCAAAATAGCTTCCTAAATCTCTGTCACCTATGAATAAATGTTTTATTCCAAGATCACAAGCGTACAATTTCTTTGCGGATAACAATCTTTCATTAGTTTTACCATAACGTGGTAATAGATGAACTAAAAAAGTATCTTCAAAATATCCCAAATATCTTCTTGCTGTATCGACAGACAGTTTTAAGATGTTTGCTATTTTGTTTATGCTAAGTTGTTTTCCGCTTCTTTCCATTAATAACGTATAATATTCTCTTACTATTTGATGATTTCTCAGTCCATTAAACGCAGTTATGTCTTTTTGGATAATATCATCTATTAAACTCATTAAATATTCTCGGCTTGGTTCCAATACATTTTCAGGCATTCCACCCTCTTTCATGTAATCCCTAAAATATGAGTCTAATAGATACGTTTCACTTCCTTTTATCTCAATTCCTTTAAATTTCAAATACTCATTAAAATCCAAAGGCTTTACTTCATATGTTAACGCTCTTCCAGTTAAGAATGCTTTTTTATCTCTTAGCAATGAACTTGATGAAGATGTAACAAATAGTTTTACATTCTGATTATCATAAATATTCTTCAGCTGCTGATGATAATCATCTTTATAGGTTATTTCATCAAAAAATACATAGATTTTCTCATCGAATGATAATTTATGGATTTTTCTATATTCTATCAAAATCTCTGATAATAACATTTTGCTTAACGAATAATCATCTAAGCTAACATAGAATATGTGATTTCTATCAATACCACTTTTAGTCATATAATCAATCAGGATTTTCATTAACGTTGTTTTTCCGACACGTCTCAATCCTGTTAAAAATATTATTGGCTTTGAATCTATTTGTTTTTTCAGCTTCTCAAAGTAGCTTGTTCTATTGATAAAACCTTCGGTACTGAAAGTGCCAACCCACCATGGGTTATATTGAAATAATAGTTCTTGAATATCCATGGTCTTATGGTAACACTTAATATTCTATTATACAAGAATTTTATACGTTACTATCGTATATTTATCGTATTTGTGTACAGTTCAGCACCTTATTAACAATTATCTAAGATCCCCATTTACAGTTTCGGTACATACTGAAA
>NZ_KB899469.1 GCF_000378205.1 Sediminispirochaeta bajacaliforniensis DSM 16054
CGTTTCAATTGGATATCGACTATGGAGTGTCGATAGTAATTTTGATCATGCACCCGAAAAGCCTATTTTATGATGGTTTTTAGAGGTTCCCTATACATTAACATCTATCAAAGAAATAAAAGGTATAGAATTATGAGCCAGAGTTCAGAGTTTGCCGCATTAACAACTTTTAGAAAAATTGTCGATTCCGGCCGCAGTGTACTTGGTCTAATAGATGACTTTATCCTTTTTTCAATAGTTTATCATGGATACACATATTTTGATGCAGAGCAGATAATTTCGGATATCAATGATGAATTTAATTTTGAGATGCCTACTTCAGTAATCAGAAACGCAATAAAGCGACTACGGAGAAATAACTTTATTGAATTAGATAAAAATAAAGGATACAAGAATACGCTAACTGCTGAAAAGAGCAAAGAATTAGAAGAGTATATAGCGGAATATGAAGCAGAAAAAGAAGAAGCAAATAAAAATAATCATGATTTAATTGCTTATGTAAAAATGAAGATGAATGACGATAAAATCGATGAGAATAAAGTGCTTCATATTTTTCGTGCTTTAATACTTGGTGACGCTGATCATTTGCACGAAGATAAAAAACTATTAAATTGCGTCGGAACCTTTATTCTAAAAAGAGATGAAGAGAACTCATTGTTCGTAGAATCTTGGGAAAGAATAAAAAGTAGTGTGATCATTAAAGAGGCGTTAACTTATAATAATGACATACTAACTGAAAAATTTAATAATTTAAGCATCTATATGGATATGGAAATACTATTTGATGGATTCGGATTGAATGGTGTTATATACGAAAAGATGTTTACTGACTTAATAAATTTAGTAGATAAACTTAACAATCGTGGGTGTAGAATTACGCTTAATTATTTTGACTATACGCGTGATGATATTGAATTTTATTTTAAAAAAGCTCTGGAGATATTTGATAATAAACATTCGATGTGGCCTGAGACTACCGCAATGCAGAATATTTTAAACAACTGTAGATCGAGAAGCGATATTATAGAAAAGAAAACTTTGTTTTTCGAGTTTATAGATAATAACTCCATAACCCTAGTAAATTCTGATATATATGAATCGTCTGCAAGGTCGAGTAAGAAAATAAGATCGCTGAAGGCTGATGAAGATTTTTTAGAAAACGATTACAAAGAAAAAAAAGAAATCTCACCAATTGTATTTGTTGATGTTCTGAGAGGATCGCGAAGAAGAAATCGTTTAACAGAAACTACCCATATATTTGCAACAAGGACTAAAGCGTATTTGGAAACCGCTATAAATGATAGAAAAAGTTTTGATGAAATACCTTTAGCCGTTGATACGGATTATTTGATTAATAAGTTTTGGGTAGCATCAGGAGATGGTTTCCATGAACTTAATAAACATAGCGATACTGTGACATTTGTTCAGAGGTTGTTATCTGAAGAAAAAAGAATGCAAATATCGCGTGAATATAAAAACTTACTCAAACAAGAACAGGATACAGATAAATCGGTTCTTCAAAGAAAAATTGCAGCGTTGCGTAAAATTGAGAGTGCTCCTGAGAATATCCATTCCGATAGTTTTGATCAGAATATTGAAGAAGAAATAGAAGATATGCTTAAATCTAAAGAAACCTTAACATATGAAATTACTCAACATAAAAAAACAAAAGAGATGTTAGTGGATGTGGTTAAGAGTGAAGAAGAAACGCGTCATGTGAATGAACGTTTAAATGAGAAGATAAGAATACAGATTGAAAAGTTTTCTGGCGATTTAAAGACGCTTAAAGATAAAAAGAAAGATCTTGACCAAGATTCTGATACTCGAAGTGAAATGTATATAAAATTACTCAAGTTACTTGGTCTTATATTATGTTTTGGATTCTGTGGAGCAATTATATATTTCGTGCCAAAGCAATGGCAAATATTAGAAAGTTGGATATGGGTAATATCAACAAGTACAACTGTTGTTTTTGCTTACTTCTCTTTAGTGATCTATACTAAAGAATTTTCGATAAAAAAATCTATTGTACTCATTGAAAATATTATTAAAACTAAAACAAGAAATATTAATTATCATAGACATAGATTTGACCCAAATGAAATTGATGAGATTGAAATTAGGATAAATGAATTAAGATGATATCTAATTTATGGTAAAGTACTAAAGAAGAGATTATTTTAAAAGAGAAGGAGTGCTAACATAACCAGCAATTGGAGCAGACAAACCTACTGTCACGATTCTTGCTGATGACGTACAATATCTTGCGCAAATTCTAATTTTGATAAAAAGAAAGTCCTCAATCTGACGATTGATTAAGTACGACCAAAACCAAGTCAGAA
>NZ_KB899470.1 GCF_000378205.1 Sediminispirochaeta bajacaliforniensis DSM 16054
CTGGTAAAAACTATGAAGGACAATCCTCTACCGAAGGTAAAAAATCTTCACAAAATATTTCAAAGAGCGCGTAATCTATGTTGACATAAAGCGATATGGACCTGTCCAGTTTTCTTTTTTTTCTTAGGATCAGCATATAATGAAGCAATGACACGGCCAGTATACTGAGGTGATTCTGAATTACTTAAATTCAGAAATTCTGCCGCTTTCATTACTCTTTCAGTTCTAACAAGACCAGGATAAATGGAAACAACGGTTATATTATAATTCATTAGATCATGAGCCATGTCGGTAGTCAATTTATCGGTAGCTGCTTTAGCGACACCATAAGAAACATTACCACTAAACTTTTGTGCAGCCCAGTGAGAAATGTTGACTATAAGCCCCGTTTTCTGCTTAATCATGAGTTTAGCCGCATTTTGACTTGCTACATAGTGGGCGCGGACCCCTGCAGCAAACATCAAATCCCACTGTTCAATTGGCTGCTCCCAAAAAGGTTTTTCCCAAAGATATTCCCCCTGTGGGCTGAACATACTTTCATAACCACCCCAGACATTGTTTACCAGTATATCAATTTTCCCTTCATTTTGATAAATTTGGTTGAATACTTCTTTCACTTGATGGTCTTCTGTATGATCACAATACAATGAATAGGCTTTTCCATTTTCCTTTCTTATTTCTTCGACAGTTTCATCAATTGATCCTTCAATAATATTAGTTACGGAATCTTTCTGTCTGGTTCTACCAGTAATATATACTGTCACTCCTGCTTCTGCCAGTCCAAGAGCCACGCCTTTGCCTATACCCCTACTCGCTCCTGTTACCAATGCAACCTTGTCGTTTAGCGATTTCATCATTTTAATTCTCCTATAGTAATCTTATAGGTTAGATTATACAAATAGAAATTGAGGTATCTTGACTGATTGTGCTTTTTTCAATTTATAGGAATAAAAATATCAATTTCACTATTTTCGTCACGATCAAATCGCTTGTCAACTCTAATCATATCCATATTCATTGTTGGGATACAGTTTGTAAAAGGTAACCAGTAATAATATATCTGATCATATGTAAGACCTATCTTTTCGGGAGACCCTTTATGTGTAAATTGAGCATATTTTTCTGCTGGTATCTCAAGAGTGTTCATTTCTTTTGGAATTGTCATTAAAAGGCTTGATTCGTAACCTGCGTAGTAATCAAAAACTTCCTTATTACGCATATCAAGATCATGCAGACAAACACCAAAATAATAACAGCTGTTAATATTATAATGATTTCGAAGCTTCCAAAACTCTTGCCATAAGAGATCTACTGCATCAATATCATTTCCTTTATATTTGATACATGCAATTGTAAATGCTTTTTGTGTTACAATTTTAGGATTGGGAATTACTTTACCATTCGAAAGTTTTAAATCTAAAGAGCCTAATTTATCAAAATACCGAATATTAATATCTAATTTTTCTTTACGAAATTGTGAAGGCGTCATACCAGTATTTTTTTTAAATGTTCTAATAAATGATTCATGTGATTGGAAACCATAATCAAAGGCTATATCAATAACTTTCTTTTTCTTCTCATTCACTAAGTCGAAGGCAGCTCGCTTAACCCTTTGTTTCTCAATATACTCCATTGGATTTAAGCCAATCAAGGCTTTGAATATTCGATGGAAATGAAATCGTGATAAGCCCGCTTTGCTTGATAGAAGATCAACAGTAAGCTGTAAATCAATATTTTTTTCAATATACTCAAGTATGCTATTTATTTTTTCGCTATGTATCATAGTACTTGCTCCTATCCACTATTATAAGGTAAACGACTTGGTAATATAAGATATTTCTATTGGTTTTAATTTACTCCTAAACTGCAATTTTTCGTGCATTTAACGGGTAGTGTCAATAAACTTGCGCAAATTCTTTTTGCCTCAATCTGAAGAATTTACTTATGAGACCTGATCCTCCCGATCGTAATCAATCAGCAGG
>NZ_KB899471.1 GCF_000378205.1 Sediminispirochaeta bajacaliforniensis DSM 16054
AAATACCTATTTATTCTTTTTCTGACGGCATCTGCCCTTAGCTCTTTATCCTCAAGAGACTGGGATATTCAGTATGAATGTATCCGGGAGACCTATGCCTATCACCACGAAGTTGGAGATACCACCATGTTTTCACTGCCAAAAGGTTCGATTATTGAATCAGATGGCATGGTCTCTGGATATCCATTTCGAATACGGTTTAAGGATGATAAAAGGGTTTCGTGGGTTTTGGTGGCCGATGTTATGCCTGTCGACTCCGATCCCCTTCCTGAAAAGTTAATAGGGCCTGTGAGGAGAGAAAAGACCCAAAATGGCAGGGATGAATGGATTTCTTCCTATCTGTTGCCGGCACTCTATGCAGAAAACCCACGAGAATATTTATATAACTATGAACCATTTTGGCGGGATGATTATAATGCCCAGGGTCGATTTGATTGGTGGAATGAATGGTATTATGCACAAGGATTTCGTTTTTATAATATAACTCTCATCGTGACATTTCCACCCGATGGTACAAATAGTTTTATTATCACAAAGATTGAAAAAAAAGATCAAAACACTTATTGGATAACTGCTATTGTAAATTATGTGACAGGCTCGGTGCTAACAAATTGGCAGGATGCTTTTGCAAACAAAAAAAATGAAACTGTTAAACTGATTCTCGAATTTGATGGAGATTACCTTGATATCTATCTGAATGATGATACTACTAAACTTAGTGAATTAGTATTGGCCGATAAAGACATTCAGGATGCGCTTATCCAAAAAATGAAACTGGAACCCGTGGATCTCTCAACCCTCCACTGGCCCACCCGGGCCGACGGTTCCATGGACTACCCCAAAATACAGGCTGACCTCTCGAATTTCTCGCCGACCCATACCACTATAGCAAACCTCCGCCTCAGAATACAGCCTGATACCTCAGCTGGCTTTTTTACCACATTGCCTGAAGGAACAAAGGTGCAGGTAACAGAAGAAAGGGAAACTGAAACCATTGACGGCATCACCGCCTCCTGGGTAGAGGTGATAAGCGAATCAGGTTATAAGGGATGGTGCTTTGGCGGGTATCTTGCAGAGATGGTGACCGAACAGCCGGAGGATGTTCGGGAGTATCCGATTACAAGTGAAGATGGGGCATCATCAAATTCGACAGTGAACCAGCTGCAAACATCCTGGCTGCTCTCTGTAGTTGGTGCCGGTGTACTGCTGGTAATTGCCGCAGTTATCGTGGTCATTTTGAGAAAGAGAAAGTAATGCAGGAGGATGTAGCTCTTCCCGCGGCAGGGATTGGAGGGGTGCCGAAGGCAGACCCCGCAGGGGCCGGGGGCCCCGAGGAGGCCGGAGCGAATAGCGGAGCCCCGCAAAGCCCGGTCCGACCACAGGGAGGAGCCGCCCAAATAAGTTATGAACGAATCTATAAATTCCAACGAAGAGAACCCTGAGCTGTACACGATGGCGGAAAGGCCGCTGCAGGGGATCGAACGAACCGGTGAAGCGGTGATCAGGCCGGAGCAGTCAATAAGCCTTGTGGACCGTCATAATGCGGAGTATACGGGATTTCCCCTGGGAGACGGGGTTTA
>NZ_KB899472.1 GCF_000378205.1 Sediminispirochaeta bajacaliforniensis DSM 16054
TGAAGATTGGAGCCGTTGGCTTCTAAAGATTTTTGCCGGAACTCTGCAATTTAACTCCGATGAAAAACTGCAATTTCATTCCGGTGTTGACAATAGCGCGTGCAATATCACTTGGAGCCCATGGATTACCTCCATTTAACTCTTTAATAACAGTCCCAACCTTTAATGCCTCTGATAGCACAATTCTTGGGTATGGCCTAGGAGGATTCTTTGAGTTATTTGTCTTTTTCTTTTCTTTTGACATTGTTATCTCCTATTTCCCTAACACTAATACCATTTTCTATATAACACCCAGTTGAGCTGCAAACCGTTAAGCTGGCGCAGTTTGTGCCGCAATTGTAAACAGTATAACTCTGCTTATTCGATAGAACAATGGAAAACTATTGTTCCCCATTTCCGCGATCCTGCACAAACTGTGACAGTAGGTTTGTCTGCTCCAACTGCAGGTTATATTCAAATTTGAAACGACCTTATTGCATCATCTATAAGTTCATATATATCCTGATATTTTGTCTTCTCTCTTTCATAGTCTTCCAATCGATTATAGAAATATTCTATGAGAGACAGTCCGTTCTTATTAAATTCATTAAAGTCTATAATGTGAATCCGTTTGTGATTGCTTATTCGATGTTCTATTGCTCGTACAATATTTTCTGAGATGAAGCAATAGAGTTCATCATAGGATGTACGTACATATTCTTTTTCTCTATTCTTCTTATACTCTTCCGCTATAGGTAATTTATATAAATCATCAATCATATCTACTGTGCTGTTTACAAAAAAATGTAGGTATTCATGAATGTTCAATCCCTCATTTTGCGCACCTTTGCTTTCCAATATATATATTTCTTCATCGATTACAACGCAGTATCCTGAAAATTGAGATTCAAATGGAAGTGGAACTATAATGATTTTAGGAGACTTCTGTATTTTTTCTATTCCTAAATATTCATGAACACCGTTTCTGTCATCAATTATTTTCTGTGGATTATAGGTGGTAATATACTTGTCAATTATATATCTGTATTTCTTATTGTACATTTCTTGAATAGAGTATCTCACATAGAACTCTTGCAGGAGTTTTTCGAAACCATCCATCATTTCAAGAATTTCATCAAATTTTTTATTTGAACTACAATTTTCAAATGTGAACTTTTCTTGAATCTTGATCTGGGCTGTGTAATACACATACCACCAAGGATGAAGCTTTTTTGATTCCCAGTACGCTTTTAATGTTTTTATGTATTTATCATCAAGAGTACAGGAAATAGCCGTTAATTCATCGATCAGTTCGATTCGTTCTTCAGTCATGTTTGATCCATACTCTTCTCTGTATTCGAATGGACCATTTAGCAGAGCAAAAAGTGTAAAAAACCGTATATCATTTCTTATTTCTATAGTGCTTTTTTCCATATATTGCTTCACTTTCAAATTTTGGAATATAACATTCAATTGAGCTGCGTGGCGTTCACTCCCCCTGTGTCAACATAGATTACGCCTGATGTGAGAATTTAATTTCTTCATCAGAGAACAGAACTATGGAGACAGTATGAGGTACAGCAGAGCC
>NZ_KB899473.1 GCF_000378205.1 Sediminispirochaeta bajacaliforniensis DSM 16054
CCATGAACGGCATAGGAACCCCCTTTCAAGATCTCTATGCCATAATTGTAAACCGCTACTTTAGATAACTGTAAATAATGCTGCCGGGTCATACCTTTGGATGAACATAACATACAATTGAGCTGCGTGGCGTTAAGTTGGCATGTGTTTGTGCTCTTTCCTTCATGCATTATACCATATCTTTCACAGATTAGAACTTTCGCTTTCAAATTCTGCTCTTCTTTACCCAATCCAAAGCACAAACCATGACAGTAGCCACGTCTGCTCCAATTGCTTGTTATATGCCATCTTTGATGTTAATCACCAAGCTATCAATATCATACCCCTCCTGCACAACGTATAACTTAACACCGGCATTTTTACATTTCTTTTTTTTCTCATTATCACGACGTTGTGTTTCTTTGAAAGTACTTTTTCCACCGAAAAAATCCACTGGTTCAAAATGTTGTAGCCCATGAAATTCTATGCCAGCAGCTATATCTTCAATATAGATATCCAAATGCTGACGCCCCAGCCATTTTGCTCTATATTGATGTCGTACAATATATTCTGGAAAAGAATCTTTTATTAATTCAAGTAAACGGGCCTCTTGTTTCCATTTCTCTTGTCCGATCTTTGGTAAATCAAATTTTTCTCTTACTCTATTTTCTGATTCGATTATTATACTATGAAAAATCCAAGAGCGAGGATATTGGATCTTTCGAGCAAATAATTTTGCTCTACTTTCAGCTGACCAACCCCATTTAAAATCTCGAAAGAATTCCTTCCAAATCAAATCATTGAAAAGATATCCACGCTTTCCAATTTCCTTTTTCACATTTGACAGTTCATCACACACCAAATCGAAATGCTCTATTCCCCATTCCGTTAATAACGATTCGTTTTCAATAATATAGTTTGAATTTAAACTAAAAGGAAATCCTGTCTTTTTCGTTTTTATTTGTAATAATAGACTTCCTTCAGGGTTTGGATCTTCTTTTCTAATCCTTCTAGCTTGTTGATAAATGTTGAAACTTCTTGGATCGCCAAGTTCTTCTATAAATTCTGCGTAAATTAATAGAAGTATTTTTCTTATTTTGTCTTTCATTTTACAGTTTTTTAAAACCAAGTCAAATACATTTATCTTCTCCTCATTCTCAAATGATTCATCATTGGCAATATCCCTGAAGAAAACGATAATGTATCCTTCCCGTTTTTTTGTAATTGGAAAAGTCTCTCCGTTAAGCAATAATCCTTTTAAAAACTGGTAACTTTCTAAGACCATCCCATATAAAACATTCGGACCAATGCCAGAAATAGCTGGATGTGTCATTGCTATAGGGTTAAAGCCATTTCCTATGTCCTTTACCCCTAAATTAAAGGGAGAAACTTCACTTTTTCTTGTTATCACAAATGGCCCTTCTTATGTGCATATAACATCCAATTGAGCTGCAAACCGTGAAGCTGGCGCGTATTCTTGCGCAAGCAAGAAGGTAGTGTCAATAAACTTGCGCAAATTCTTTTTGCCTCAATCTGAAGAATTTACTTATGAGACCTGATTCTCCCGATCGTAATCAATCAGCAG
>NZ_KB899474.1 GCF_000378205.1 Sediminispirochaeta bajacaliforniensis DSM 16054
TCTTCGGGTGTATGATATTCATGAGTTTCAGTATGTACCGAAACTGTAAATGGGGATCTTAGATAATTGTTAATAAGGTGCTGAACTGTACATCAGGAGGGAATAAGGTGAATTTGTACGAACTGTATGATGTTACTACGTGGATAAAATACGAAGTAGTGGAAAAAAAGGTTCCCTCATTATATCAGGAATTGATAAATGTAATTGAACATAATATAAATGCACAAAACGATCAACCACAACAGCCTTTCGATAAACAAAGAAACGCTCTGATCGAAGGCTTGAAAAAAATAAAAATATTTTCCCTTAGTTTTGAGCAAATTGAGCTATTAAAAAATATAGGCTGTTATGAATCAATAGGGAAAAATGCTGCAAATGAAATTGATCAGATTTTCTACAAAAAAGGATTAGATATTGCTTCAGCATTAAAAGAAATACAAACATTGCATCAGAGATTGAATTCGGGTATCGATAGATTAAAGAAAATCGAAACAAATTTGAATGGAATAATAAAAGAAAAGGATCGACCCGATATTGATAATGAAGCCGTTCTAAAAGTGCATTTCAAGCAACATGCCTCAATTACTAACGTTTCAGAATTTAAAAAATGGGCTAATGATTGGTATGATATATCTAGAGGAATAGCACTGTCAATCGATATGGCGCCTGAATCCGTGCGCGTTATTAGTGCAGAAAAAGGTTCAATTATTGTAGCCTTGAGTGTTGCAATCCCATTGGCTGGTATTGTAAGCAAAGTAATCTTGAGAGTGCTTGAAATTGCAGATAAGGTTCTAGAAATAAAGAAGAAATCTGAAGAAATAAAAAATTTAAAATTGCAAAATAAGAAGATAGAGCAAGACCTAATAAAAGAAGCGGAAACCATCAAGAAAAATGAAATTGAGCAACTGGTAATACAAATTGTTGAGGAACACATCGTACAACCTGATGGGGAGAAAAGAACGGCTTTAGAAAAATCGATTAAAAAACTAATATCTTTCATTGAAAAAGGTGGAGATGTTGATTGTTACATACCATATGATTCCGAAAACGCATCAGATACTGCAGATGAACGTGAAGATAACGCTTACCAAATATATACAAACTTTAAAAAAATCAGGGAACTAGATAGTAAACTGAAATTATTAGCTTATGTTGAATCGGAAACCATATAACCAGCAATTGGAGCAGACGTGGCTACTGTCATGGTTTGTGCTGGGGATTGGGTAAAGAAGAGGCAGAATTGAAAAGTGGAAGCTCTAATCTGTGAAAGATATGGTATAATTCAGAAAGGAAAGAGCACAAACACATGCCAGTGAACGCCACGCAGCTCAATTGAATGTTCTACGGACATGGTCAAATAAATACGAATATGGAATCGCGAT
>NZ_KB899475.1 GCF_000378205.1 Sediminispirochaeta bajacaliforniensis DSM 16054
GGTTCTTTGGCGGGGATGATGACGGAAGGCTCGGACAGTTCGACGAGAGCAGTTACCTTCAACTCAAGGTCAAAGCCATGTTTTAAGCCTTGCTTCAATTGCAAGGAAGGAGTGATGCGATATGAAAAGGGTGTTGCAAACGGCGCTGATCGTCTTGATTACGGCGATATTTCTCAGCAGTTGTCTCAGCCTCAAGCCTTTCACCGATGAAGAAATCGACCGCCTAACCCTAGTCGAATCAAACACGACGATTATTGCATAAAGTAAGGACGCTGTCGGTTCTCGGCAGGATGAGCCTTCCTCCCATCCGGCTGGCACCGGTGGGGATTACCCGGAAGCAGTCCCTGCGGAACGTCAGAACTTTTACGGGAATCGGCAGCTTTTTTCCCACAGGCCTGTATCGAAAGAAAAATAATGGCAACTTGAGTTATTGATATAAGTCCTATACACTTTTGATGCTCGACGGAGGACCTATGACGCGCGAAGAAAAAATTTGTAGTGCCGCCTTTTCTCTTTACATCAAACATGGCCCCCAGAAAGTCAGCATGCAGGAAATTGCCGATACGGCAGGTGTCAGTAAAAAGACCCTTTACAACCGATTTGGAAATAGAGAGAAATTACTTGATCGTACCATTGAGTGGCATTCCCGCCGTATCGTCGGCTTTTTCGAAAACTTAATGGAAAGCGATGTATCGATTGCGGAAAAACTGGTGAAAGCTATAGAGTTTGTCTCCAGGGAACTCGACCGGGAAATCGAAGCTCTTCAACAGGAACTGGTGCGTTCCAATCCTTACCTAAAGGATATTCCCGTCAACTTTTTACATAAGAAGATACGATTGATGCTCGAACAGTTGGTTGAGCAGGCAAAAAATGCCGGTCTCTGCCGAACCGATTATTCGACTCGGATGATCATCTATATCATCCTTTCTATGATAAAAGGGCTTACAAGCTGGAAAGCCGTGAGTGATGTGTATACCGATAGCAAGTATTTATTCGGAACAACCATGAAATTTATTTTAGATGCGTTTCTCACGGAAAAAGGAAAAAAAGTTCTCCCCATCGATACATTTCAAACGCTCTAAGAATCTGAAAACTTCATTATTTCGTTGTTAATATGAGTGATTTCTCTTGTTTCTTGTGCTCTTCGTCACTATATTACACTTATAACACATTATTAGTGTAATAAAAGCAAGCGAGGGAAATTTGAGAAAGCTTTATCGCTATCCGTTAGTAAATATCATCATCATCGCTTTGATTACGCTTTTCTTCGGACTGCAGATTCCGAATGGTAGTGTCAATAAACTTGCGCAAATTCTTTTTGCCTCAATCTGAAGAATTTACTTATGAGACCTGATTCTCCCGATCGTAATCAATCAGCAGGT
>NZ_KB899476.1 GCF_000378205.1 Sediminispirochaeta bajacaliforniensis DSM 16054
AAGGAAAGAGCACAAACACATGCCAGTGAACGCCACGCAGCTCAATTGAATGTTCTACGGACATGGTCAAATAAATACGAATATGGAATCGCGATAGAATGAGCATATATTCTGAGTACATTGCCAGTTTTTCAATCCCAAGAGAACGAATTAATCAATTTGAACTATTGATAGGTTTCAATCCCCTGGAAAAACGCTTTTTTACAGAAGAAGAGGAAAGATTATGTGTTCGAGCCTTACAATTTGTTGATAGAAGTTTCCTTTTGGAGGATGCCCACAATTTTAGTTATCAAAAGCTTGCGAAATTACATCTTAAAGAATTTCCAGAAATAGAAAGTTTAATTAATCAGGAAAATATTATTGAAAAATTATGGGAGAAGTACATTGATTTTTTTGATATTGCTGAGTTGGGGTATATTTTCCCGCAGCAAATAAATACAGAATGGGAGAAACAAAAAGCAATTGTCATTGAAAAAAATAATGAATTACGCAGCGAAATAGATAAGAGAACTGTGGAAAACTTAAAAGGAAGTGGACGCATTGCTTGGACGTTGAATATTCCGGGAAATGGATTCCTTGGAAGATTAATTGAGGAAAAAAGTGGGATAACAAAGCAGATAAAGGAAAATTATTCAATAGTTAATTATCCTTCTGGATTAATAGCCAGATATCTATTGGACAAAAATATTCCAAGGGCTTTAACGCCAAGGCAATTTGAAGAATTTGTGGGTAAAGTATTTGAAACAGAAGGGTGGGTAATTAAATTGACAAAAGAAACCCGAGATGGCGGTAAAGATCTAATCGCTACAAAATTTGATAACTTTGGAAATAAACACTTAGCTTATATTGAGGTTAAACGATTTAATGAAAAGAATAAAATAGGAATTGAATTAGTAAAGCAATTCTTTGCGACATTACTAATTGATAAGGTCTCAAAAGGGTTTTTCGTAACTTCGTCTGCATTCACTAAACCAACTATTAACCTTATTTCTGACAATGAAATATGTTCAACAAGAATTCAATTAATGGATAGGATTAAATTGCAAGAAAAAATAAATGAAATAGCCCAGAAAGAATTAACTCCCTATCTTATGAAGATGTAAGCGGAGTTTCAATAATGGTATATGATATGGTTAAATGAGGAGAACCGTTTTTTGATCTTATAATAAAAGCCGTAGAACAAAGATTTGGAGCAGACAAAACTTTTGTCATGATTCTTGCTTACGCAAGAATACATGCCAAGCCTTTGGCACAGTTTTGCAGCTCAAAACGTCGTTAGATGACCGACTGCCCCACGATTAGTGGACACCTGCTATAGTTAGATTTAAACTAAATAGGGGTGAAACATGGGAAAGAGAAAAGTCCAAGCGTACACAGA
>NZ_KB899477.1 GCF_000378205.1 Sediminispirochaeta bajacaliforniensis DSM 16054
ATCATAGCTGTCCAAAATAAAAGCTATAGAAACTATTAATTGCCTGAAAACCTGTTTATAATGAACATAGTTTGACGACTAAATCATTACAAACAAAGGAGATCAGGCATGAAAAATAATAACAGTATTTTCGGACAAATGCTACAGTTCATTTCGAGATATAAATTCCAAAAGTGCGTAAAAGAGTACCAGTCAGAAAAACACAGCAAAGGTTTTTCATCATGGAGCCACTTTGTTTCAATGCTATTTGGCCAGCTTTCCGGTCAAGATGGTCTTAGGGGCATTGAAACAGGAATGGCAGCCCAGGGGCAAAAACTCTATCATCTAGGAGTAGATAGTGTAAAACGGTCTACTCTTTCATATGCCAACAATCACAGAACCCACAGGGTTTTTAAAGCAGTATTTGAATCTCTGCTTAAAAAAGTTACATCCAATGCACCTGGACATAGGTTCAAATTTAAGAACCGACTATACAGTGTTGATGCTACAACCATCGATCTTTCTTTAGGACTATATGATTGGGCCAGGTTCAGGAAAAAGAAAGGCGGAATTAAAGTTCATGTAAAAATGAACCATTCTGGATATATCCCAGAGTTTATTACTGTAACAACGGCAAAGCAGCATGAAGGCAGAGAAATCGATAAAATGCAGCTCAAGTCAGGAGATGTAGTGGCGTTTGATAGAGCCTACACAAACTACAATCGCTTTGCAACTTATTGTAGAGACGGGATTTACTTTGTCACCCGCATAAAAAAGAACGCCAATTACAAAGTTATAAAACGACATACTGTAAGTAAGCATAAAAACATAAGTTCCGATCAGATAATTGAGATGGTTGGTTTTTACACAAGGAAAAACTGCCCCATGTATTTACGACGAATCAGGGTTAAAGATCCTAAAACCGGAAAATATATTGTGATCCTAACAAATCAGATGGAATGGTCCCCAGCAACAGTAGCTGCAGTATATAAAGACCGATGGCAAATTGAAATCTTTTTCAAGGCTATGAAACAGAATCTCAAGATAAAAAGTTTCCTCGGAACCAGTCGAAATGCAATACTTATTCAAATATGGACTGCAATGATTTCTTACCTGTTATTGAGTTATCTTAAATTTCTATCAACCCATAAATGGACAATTGGAAGTCTGATGAATGTCATCCCAATGCTTCTATTTTCCAGGCGAAGTTTATGGGAATGGTTGAATAAGCCATTCGGGGTTTCGTCATCTCCTCAAGATTTAACGCTTCAGATGGAGTTGCTATGATTATTTTGGACAGCTATGA
>NZ_KB899478.1 GCF_000378205.1 Sediminispirochaeta bajacaliforniensis DSM 16054
GGCTCTGCTGTACCTCATACTGTCTCCATAGTTCTGTTCTCTGATGAAGAAATTAAATTCTCACATCAGGCGTAATCTATGTTGACACAGGGGGAATGCTTGCTGTTTTTCTGTTCTTTTCCTGTCAGACTACAAACATAATAAGTAAAGGTATTCATCCCGTAGAAACAAAAGTTTTTAGCACAGAAAGTCAAATTTTACCAAAACGAATAATTTTTGATACAAAATATTATCAAGAAAATAATGCCGTATTCTTTATAGCAAGTAATTACACGCAGGATTATTCTAAGCTTATTGAGTATAATCTGAAATCGGATAAAATTGATAAGGTCATTTTTGATGAAGAAAGTACTATAATCTGTGATTACGACTCCAATCAATCTATGATTGTGTTTACTGCTGTTAACAGTAATAGTGAAGAAGCAATATACTATTATAATATAACTTCAAAGGTTTTAGAGAAATACAACGGGGTATTACCTAAAAGTGAAAATGGTTATTATCCGAATCATGTTAGTGTTGGTGTAAATTGGCTTTGCTGGATAGAGCATGATTTTGAAGAAAGAATTTCTAAAATAAAAGCACTTAATCTAAATGATAAAACTACCAAAATAATATGTGAAAAACCTTTCATTGAAGATAGAATTCGCGTTCCTTATATTTTTATTGATATGCAGGATGATTATCTTGCATATGATGAACGTAATTCTGATGGCTCAGTATTGCTGTATATCCTTGATTTGAATGGCGTAGAACCAACCATCAAACTGGAGGCGATGAAAGATGTTGTATTACACTATAATGGTTCTTACAATCCAGAAAACAACTATCTTGCATTATATGCGTTAACAAATAAAAACGATTTAATATACAGAATAGATATAACAAACAATAAAGCAACTAAGCTTGCTGGTTTCTATGAGCATGCTGTTTTGTATGACGATATTATTGAGACAAACAATAATCAAATACTCTATACAATTCAAAAAAATGTGTCTGGTGAAATAAAAGACCATTACTATGCAGAAATTTATAACCTTGATAATTATACAATGAGTAGTGAAATGGGGTGTCTCCATATAGTAAAAAATGAAATGTATACTGGTTTGCTTAGATTTGATGAAATAGAAGACATACAGAAAATACATTTTGAGCTATACCAGAATTGATGTATAACCAGCAATTTATGCTGAGCCCGTTTGTCAAACAGTTTTGCAAACTATTTAAGGTGGAACCTACCGGTATAATCTGACTATGCAGCAGCTTTAAGCTCCTTTTC
>NZ_KB899479.1 GCF_000378205.1 Sediminispirochaeta bajacaliforniensis DSM 16054
GCTCTGCTGTACCTCATACTGTCTCCATAGTTCTGTTCTCTGATGAAGAAATTAAATTCTCACATCAGGCGTAATCTATGTTGACACAGGGGGTTTCCCTGTGAACCCGTTTTTTTGTAAATTCGAGAAACATGAGTTTTAACCGTAGGCATAGTGATCCCCAGATGAAAGGCAATTTCTTTATAAGAATAGGATTTAAGCAGAAGTTCTGTAACTTCTGCTTCCCGCTTGGTTAGATTAAACTTTTCCTGAATATCGATTAGGGAGACCTTTTCATCCTTTTTCCTCTGCATAAGGTAAGAAATAGAAAAGATCATACTTGATATGGTTAAGAAAAGATAAAAATCGGCATCGGCAAAATGGATAAAAAAATCCGGAATGGCAAAGCGCTGTAGTATTATAAGAAGAATATTCCCTCCGAATCCTATTAGTCCTGTAATCTGAATCTTTCGTATAAATGGGTTGTCAATCTTAATGGTAAGAAGATAACACCAGAGGAAGACCGGACTAAAATATATTATTAAATCCCAAACAGGTCTTTTTTGAGCGCCGGGGAACATAAGTATTATACCTATAACTAAAAAAACAACAAATACGGACCTGCAAAGTATACCGAATACTGAGTACCTGGGAGTTCCTAAAGATTCAATAAAAAGCAAAGAGACGTAGAAAGCAGCCAGGGCGGAAAAAACCTGGATCAATAGGAATATGCCTGAAACGATAGAGGATGTACTAAAAGCTTTAACCTCATTTACATATGTAAGAATTCCCATAAGATAGTTTAACGAAACTGTTATAACAATCATAAGGGCAAATCGCAGACGTTTGGAGCGGGGAAACACAGAGCATAAGTAGAATAATATGATAAGTGCACCTGAACCGGCAGATATTGCAGAAACTTGAAGAATAAAATCAGAAAAGTGGTCCATGGGTAATATTATATCCTCTTACTATTAATATTGCTATCAAAAGTCGATATCCGATTGAAACGGTATTTTCTTTTTCTCTTTTACCTTTTTCAGGCAGAGTCCTTCTCTTTCTGCTTCTCCGTAAGCGGATTATTTCTATAGCCCTTTTCGTGTATTCGACTTCGTATATTTCTGAAATCCAAAATCTCTTTAATTG
>NZ_KB899480.1 GCF_000378205.1 Sediminispirochaeta bajacaliforniensis DSM 16054
TCGCCTCACGTACTTCTCCTTGTATATGGTATCATACATCGGAGATTCCACCTTACGCCTTGTTAAAAACTGTTCGGAAATCTGGGCTCAGCATATACCTTAGTGAGCCGTTTCTCACCCGTCCCGTGTGAGTGTCCTACATATTCCCGTACAAGGATGGGATCAGAAAGGAAAATCTAAAATTGCACCCTGAATGCACCCTAAATGTCATTCTCGATGTATTTTCTTAGTATGTATCAGCTTCGGATAAAATGGTATAATGCTTTATTTATAAAATAGTTAATAAGCAACAAAGTATTTATAAAAACCAGTACCTCTCACCATTATATGGCCTTATAAGCCGTAGGTCGCAGGTTCGAATCTTGCTGGACGTAACAACTAATCCCTTACAAAATAAGGAATTACAAAAAACAGAAAGAAAGACACTATGGCAATCTGCATTTTTACTGCATTTTATTTTCTAAAAGGATACAGATATGCCGAGGAAAACTGAACAATTCTCCATTATTCTCCGTCCTCCATCAAAGGTGTATCATTTCAAGTTGGCAGGGTGGTCCAACTATAAGAGCACTCAGGTGTTTTTCGATCAGCATCGGGAGCGTTTTCAGAAACACCTAAACTGCAAAACAAAAGCCGATGCCCAAGAAGTGGGTGAAATACTCCCAAACAAGCCGAAAGTGCCATAAAAAACCTTGGTTTTAGATGGCAAGATTATGCATAAATGGAGTATTTTGATATATTTGGTACTACCTTAGTTCTATACACCAGCCGAAAATTGTTCCACACATGAATAAGAATGTCAGCTTTATAGTAACTTCCATAGCGTTACTTTAGCCTGAAAATGGGAAAAGTAAATAAAGTTAGAAGAGTACTTTTTGATGTTTTGAAAAAGCCTGCATATGAAAAATACGTCATATAAGAACTTGAGAGTAATGCCATATTTGCATAATGATGATATTTTTTTCATAATATTTACAATATTATCACTATATAATTATATATATTGTCAACACCGGAATGAAATTGCAGTTTTTCATCGGAGTTAAATTGCAGAGTTCCGGCAAAAATCTTTAGAAGCCAACGGCTCCAATCTTCA